>CAZWZR010000013.1:0-17513 GCA_964638365.1 uncultured Thermotogae bacterium
CGGCTGTAATCAGGCCAAACGTGACGTGAATTTCGGCCTCCAGGTTGAGTTCGGCTAACCCTTTTGAGGATTCGTTTGCCACGTATTCGAAGTGGGGTGTCTCGCCTCTGATAACGGCCCCGAGGGCTATTATCCCATCGTAGTCCCCCGAGTCTTTTAGCTTTCTTACCCCTCTGGGTAGTTCGAAAGACCCGGGAACGTAGGCCACGTCGATCCGGTCACCATCTACCCCGAGTCTGGTTAACTTGTCCTCTGCTCCGGATAGGAGTTTCTCAGTTACCATGCTGTTGAACCGGCTGAGGACGATCCCCAGTTTTAACCCCGTTCCATCGAGTTCGCCTTCCAGTTTATTTGTCACAATTACCTCCCCGTTCTATTAAGATTCGGTTTCTTCTTCGATTTTGGAAATATTATGTCCAAGCTTTTCCACCTTGGTCTGCAGGTAATCCTCGTTGTGTTCGTTGAGTTCAGTCTCTATCGGTAAGGTTTCCGTGATGTGAAGCCCGTAGCCTTCAAGCCCCACGACCTTTCGCGGGTTGTTGGTCAGAAGCCTGATGGAGCTTAAACCCAGGTCGGAGAGTATTTGGGCACCGAAGCCGTAATCCCTCAAATCCGCCTCGAAGCCCAGTTCCTCGTTTGCCTCAACGGTATCCATACCCTGGTCCTGCAGGTCGTAGGCACAGACTTTGTTACTCAGACCTATCCCTCTTCCTTCCTGGCGCATATAAACCAGAACTCCCTGACCCACCTCGTCTATAGTGTTTAAAGCCTTGTGGAGCTGGTCGCCGCAGTCACATCGCCTGGAGCCGAATACGTCACCGGTTAGACATTCCGAGTGAACCCTAACCAGAACATCTTCTTTTCCTTCTACCTCTCCCTTGACCAGGGCGACGTGTTCGTCCTCGTTGATCTGATCGACGTAGCTGTATATCCGGAAGTCCCCGTGTTCAGTAGGAAGCCTGGCATCTCCGGTTCTTTCGACCAGCTTTTCGTTCTTCTTTCGGTACTTGATCAGATCCGCGATTGAAATTATCTTCAGATCGTGCTCGCTGGCTATTTGCTTGAGAGTTGGTAGCCGTGCCATCGACCCGTCTTCGTCCATTATCTCGCAAAGTACGGCAGCCGGATGGAGACCTGCCAGCCTGGCCAGATCAACTCCCGCTTCCGTGTGCCCTGCTCTGTGGAGAACGCCCCCCTCTTCCGCCCGAAGCGGGAAGACGTGGCCAGGGCGAACGAAATCCTCCGGTTCGGTATCCTGGTTTACCATATCTTTTATCG
The DNA here is from genome assembly GCA_964638365.1 of uncultured Thermotogae bacterium. Classification (GTDB taxonomy): domain Bacteria; phylum Bipolaricaulota; class Bipolaricaulia; order M55B111; family M55B111; genus JAGXLP01. The sequence continues at coordinate 1,279 of CAZWZR010000013.1, forward strand.
TTTTCGCCCGGTCGTAAGCAGATATGCCGGTGGATATCCCGTTTTTGGCATCCACGGAGACGGTGAACTGTGTACCGTGATGCGACGTGTTGTCTCCGACCATGGAATCGAGTTCGAGCTCGCTCAGTCGATCGGATTCCATGGGAAGGCAGACCAGACCGCGCCCCTCTTTTGTCATGAAGTTGATGTCTTCCGGACGGGTTTTCTCCGCCGCCATTATGAAATCCCCTTCGTTTTCTCGTTCCTCGTCGTCGACTACTATTATTATTTCTCCTCTCTTAATGGCTTCTATTGCGTCTTCTATCGGATCAAGACCCATGGCTTCTCACTCCTTTCTGGGAACGAGCTTCATCCTATTTCTCCACCTTCTATCGTATACTTGGCAAGAAGGTCGAATTCCACGTTGACCTCTGCTCCGCTCCGTCTGTACTTGAGCGTCGTATTGTCGAACGTATGGGGGATGATCGACACGGAAAAGGACCCACCCGTTACCGAGAACGGGGTCAAGCTAATCCCGTCAACCGCCACGGAACCCTTTTCCACGAGGTATTTCTCGAACTTCCGGGATGTCGATATCCGAAAGATACGGTCACCGTTCTTCCTGCTGATTCTTCCGATCTTTCCCAGTGTATCGACGTGTCCCTGCACTATGTGGCCGTCCAGCCTTCCGGCCAGTCCGGATGCCTCCAGGGGAAGTTCAAGGTTAACCCTGTCACCCGGATTTAACTTTCCGAGGTTTGATCTTCGCCTGGTTTCTTCGGAAACGTCGACGGAGAACTTTTCTCCCTGGTTCTCGAACTCCACGAGCGTCAGACAGGTTCCATTTACGCTGACGCTACCGCCGACTTCAAGGGCGTCAAACCCGTCTGACGAGGTAAACACGAACCTATCGCCGTTCGACTTCCGAAAAGTCCCTATCTGGTCGATTACTCCGGTAAACATAAGTTGGTTGAGGCAGAGGTCTTCCACTGATAATCGGGAAGGACTTCCCCGTTTTTCACCTTGTTCTCGTCATTTAGTGTACTTGACCCCTGAATGCCTTGCAACCGGGAGTCCGGTTGGTGCGAAGGAAGCCGGATCCGGCAAATAATGCAGCTGAATTGAAATGACCCGATCTGTAGATTAAAATCATTCGACCTTAACCGATCCCGAGGAGGAGCTAAAGTGCATTTTAATTCAATAAACAGAGTAAAACTGGTTACATGCTCCGTATTGTTGATTTTAACCTCTTTGCTGATCCTGGGAGCTACTCCCGTGAACGCTCAGGACTACAAGAAGCCGATCGAGGTGACCCGGAACCGGGAAAAAGGAACCATTCAAGTAAGGACCGGGATCACGAACTACCTTTTTACAAGTCAGGGTGCAGAGCTGAGGAGTATTTTTATTCACTTTTCGTCTTTCAGGAGCAACAAGGCGGAACTCGTTCCGGGAACCACGACGGATCCGGAGACCCTGGAAAGGTCCTATGTGGAGGGAATTCGTTTTCCGGGTGAGATGAGCCTGGAGGGCGAATCCGACCGTGACGTGGATTACGAAGTAAGAATTCCGGAAGGGACGTACTACGATAGGCTCCCAATAACTTTCGTCGGGGAAAAAGCCGGCCTGAGGATCGAGAAGGAATTTATCATACACAATAACCCGAACTATACGGTCGGGCTATCGGTATCCATCACGAACGAGTCCGGAGAGCCGGTTGAGCTTGGCCCCGAGTCGAAATTATTCGTAGGTTCCAGAACGAGCACGGAGGGTACCGGGAACATCGACAGACTGTCGGATCCAACGACCAAGTACCTGTTCGACGGGGAACCGAGCAACGGCAAACTCGCGGAAGGGTCTTATAACGAATTTGGCGGAGTCGGATTTGTGGGGGACGACCTGGTACTATTTTTGAAGACGGGTTCACCGGACGGTAACTCTGGAACAGCCGGGAATCTGAACGTAGTACCGCAGGTGACGGACGGTAACCTTGGAGTAAGTTTTTCCGGAAGTTCTCTGGCCGCGGGGGAAACGAAGAACTATCGGTTTTCCCTTTACGGTGGAAGGCGCAGACACGTACTGCTTTCCAACGTCGGCCTGGGTGCGATCGATGACATCGGGATATTCAGCCAGCTGCTGGTCCCGGTTATCGGGTTTCTCAATACCCTATACGACTTTACAGGTAATTACGGCTGGGCGATAATTCTCTTCACCGTAATGATTCGGGCTCTGCTGTACCCGCTGATGCGGAATATGTATCGCTCGATGGCGAAAATGCAGGAGCTTCAGCCGAGAATTCAGGAGATCCAGGACGAGTACGAGGACCGAGAAGAGCAGCAGCAGAGGATGATGGAGCTTTACAAGGAGGAGGACGTCAACCCGATGGGTGGATGTCTGCCGATGTTCATTCAGTTACCGATATTGATCCTTCTCTGGCGGGCCATCATGTACAGTGCGGAAGCGATCCACATGTCACCGGGTTTCCTCTGGCTCAGCGACCTCAGCCAAAGCGACCCCTACTACATACTGGTCGTACTGACCGTTGTCACGATGATTGTCCAGCAGCAGATGATGCAGTCACCCGGTGGAGGCGGGGGACAGAATAAGCTTATGAGCTTTGGTTTCCCTCTGTTTATGGGAATTTTCCTGAGGAACTTCCCTGCGGGTCTATGGCTTTATTACTTCCTGACCCAGATATTTATGATCGGTCAGCAGGCCTTTATCAACTGGGAGATGGAAAAAGAGGAATCGGAAGGTTAGTTACTTCGGATATTGGATCTCGTAAGATGTTCCATTTGGAGAAACGATTGGTAATTTGATTTTCTCGCCGTAATATCGCCGGAGCTGGAAAAGTCAGGAGTATAAGAGGTAGCCGTGATTTTAGCTAATGCAGGTATGGGAAAGCTTCGGAAGTTCATCCATGATTGTAATAGGGCTTGGTTAGCCGGGAAGGAACCGATTTACCGCCCAGGAATTCAGAATGAGCGATAAAATAACAGAAGCCAGGGAAGGGATATCTTCCTACCTGGGCGAGTTCTTTGAAATGATCGGGGAGAGACCGAACCTGCGGATTGAGCCAAAGCCTCCGGACGAACTTTACGTGGATATCCAGGGCGAATCCGACTTTTTTTCCGAGGAGCGGGAAGAGCTCGTACGTTCTCTTGCTACGCTGGTTCAGGTTTTTCTTGAGCGGCAGTATAACCTGGACAAGGACGTCCAGATAGATATAAACGGCGTAAAATTAACCCGGAGGAAGAACCTGGAGAATTTCGCGCTGGAGGCTGCCGAGAAGGCCAGGGACAAGGATAGAAAAGTCAGGCTGAACCCGATGCCGGCTGTAGAAAGAAAATGGGTGCATATAACCCTGAACGACGTCGACGGCGTGGAGACTTACAGCGTGGGGGAAGGCGAGGATAGGCGGGTCATTATAAAACCAAAGCAGAATGGATAACCAGGATACGATAGCGGCAATTTCCACTCCACTGGGGAAAGGTGGCATAGGCATCGTACGTCTGTCTGGCCCTGAAGCCCTGGAAATCGGGGACGAGTTGTTCAATCCGAAAGGTGAAAACGATTTGAGCCTGGCGGACTCCCACACGCTCCACTATGGATTCGTCCGCGATCCAGAAACTGAAAGGGACATCGACGAGGCCCTATTTACAGTTATGAAGGGCCCGGAGACTTACACTCGCGAGGACGTCGTAGAAATTAACTGCCATGGAGGGATCGTTCCTCTCCGTGAGACTCTGGATCTCGTTTTGAAACACGGTTGCAGGGTTGCTGAACCGGGGGAATTCACGAAACGAGCGTTCTTGAACGGAAGGCTTACGCTGGACGAGGCACGATCCGTCAACGACATAATAGAATCAAAGACTCGCTTCTCACTTGAACTTTCCGTAGATAGGCTGGAGGGTAAATTTTCCGAGTTCCTGGATTCGGTTCGGGAGGAACTTACCTCCCTTCTGGCCGAGATAGAAGTGATGCTGGACTATCCGGATTACGAGGAATCGGTGATTCCCCGCGAGGAACTCGAAGGGAAGTTAGCAGAGATTCGGTCGGAAATAACGGAATTCCTTGCCGACAGCAAGGACGGCAGGATAGTTAAGGAAGGACATAAGATAGCGATCCTGGGGCGACCGAACGTCGGTAAATCGACTCTGCTCAACCGCCTGCTCAGGGAAGAGCGGGCGATAGTGAGCGAGACCCCCGGAACTACCAGGGATACGATAGAGGCCGAACTGGAGATCAATGGCATCCCGTTTCGGATTGTCGATACGGCGGGAATAAGGAAAGCCGAAGGAGAAATCGAGCAAAAGGGAGTGGAAAAGGCCAGAAAGCAGGGCGAAAAATCTGATCTATCTCTCCTCCTGCTGGATTCGGCGAGTGGGGTTGAGGACCTTGACCTGGAGATATCCAGGGAAGTAGATCGAGGAAAAACTGTTCTGATTTTGAACAAGATTGATCTCGTGGATAGTTTGCCAAGAGAGGAACTTGCCGATAAAATAGGTAATAACTGGGCCGAGGTCGTCGAGCTATCGGCAAAGGGAGGACAGGGGCTAGGCGATCTGGAAGATGCCCTGACTGAACTGGTTTGGGGTGGAGAGGTGCAGAAGGACGATAGCGTGATCCTTCTTGAAACCCAGGAGAAACAATTACTTCGGGAGGCTAAAGATAACCTGAAAGAAGCCAGGGAAGCGCTGGAGGCAGGGAGGTCAATTGACCTGGTGGAGATCGATATTCGTGAAGCCAGGAAGAAGCTGGGCCGTTTGCTCGGAGAGGATTTGACGGAGGAAATCCTCGATAGAGTTTTTTCACGGTTCTGTGTTGGAAAGTAGTCAAACAAAAAGGCGGTACGGAATTCGGTCTATAGCGTATCTATAGCGTAAAGGTGGAATCAAAATGAGAGATCCGGCTCGATCCAACGAGGAACTTCTAGAGGAGATCGAACAGCTCGAAAGTGAGAAGGAGGAGGACGGAAACGATTCCTCAATTGAGGAATTGGAGGACCGCGTTGGAGACTTAAAGGACCAGCTGATAGAACAAAATATCGGTCTCGTGAAGTCGATTGCCGGTGATTTTACCCATTCCGGCCTTGAATTCGAAGACCTCCGGCAGGCAGGTTATATCGGTTTGCTGAACGCTGTTGAAAATTACGATCAGAACGAGGGGGCCAAGTTCTCTACTTACGCCAGCCACCTGATCAAAGGGGAGATCAGGCACCAGATTAGGGATGAACAGCCTTCAGTGCATATTCCTCAGTGGGTGAAACGACTGAATAAGAAAGTCAAGGACGCCGAAGAACGAATCTTCCAGGAGACAGGGGAATTTCCTACCATAGAGGAGCTATCCGAGGAACTGAATATAGAGGAAGACGGAATCAGAGAAGTCCTCAAAGCTCGGGACTCGATGACCTACGTCTCAATCGATCGGGAGAGAAGGGAATCTGACCCGAGGCCGGAGTACATAGACTACGAGAAGATAAAGAGCAAACACGATGAGGAGTTGCCGCTCGAGTTCAAGGTGAGGATTGCGGATGCCATTGAAAAGCTGACCGACGTCCAGCAGCAGGTGGTCCAGGGTTTATTCTACGAAGAACGGACCCAGGAGGAAGTGGGGGATAATATTGGGACTTCGCAACGACAGGTTTCCCGCATAAAATCACGAGTTCTGGACCAGCTTGAGGACGAGCTGGATGAAGGTGCCGCGGGAACGGATCCCGTGACTGATTAGGAGGGCATTATGGATGAGGTGGAGAAGAACCTTGCGCAGGCTGTAGAGATAAATGCTCTGATTCGTAAGCTCCGTCAGTCTCTGGAGCTCTTTGAAGAGGGAAGGGAGACTAGTGCGATCGAGAAAATCGCTTCTGTGGAAGAGGGGATAGAAGAACTAAGCGATGAAGACCTGTCGGAGGACGAAGAGATGGAAGAAAAACTATCCATAGCCCGGGAGAACCTTAAGTGGGTGGAAGATAACTGTAAAGGGTCCGAATAGTATCCAGAACAGGTTTTTTTGAACTAAATATTTATAAATTTAAAATAATCAAAATAAGGAGGTGATCGTGTTGCTAGTTGAGTTCGATACATACCCGCTTGGAAAGACGAGCGGGCTTGGAAAAGAGATAGCCGAAGTCAAGAAGGTAATCGAATCCAGCGGTTTGGATCACCAGCTGACATCTATGGGTACTATTATAGAAGGGGACTGGAAGGAAGTAATGGACGTTATAGAAAAATGCCACGAGAGTCTGAAAAAGGATTACGAACGGGTGGAAACCCATATCAAGATCGACGATCACGAAGAAAAGACCGATCGGCTTAAGGGTAAAGTTGCTTCGGTGGAAGAGAACCTGTAATTTTTTTCAGCTTTCAGGGATAGTTGAAACCAGGAGAGTGTTTTTCCGTCATGGTAGAATACACGATAGACGACCTCCCTCCTGACGACCGCCCGCGAGAGAAGCTCAGACAGCATGGCCCTGAGTACCTGAGCAAATCCGAGCTTCTAGCTTTAATCGTCCGTTCGGGAGTGGAAGGAAAAAACGTACTCGAGATTTCCCGGGACTTGCTGGACGATTTAGACCTGGAGGGGCTCTCAAAGTCGACTACTCAGGAGTTAACGAGTTACAGGGGGATAGGAGAGGCAAAGGCAAGCCGGCTGATGGCTGTATTTGAGCTCAGCAAACGGTTTGCTCGGGAAGAAGTAGATCCCGGGGAAAAGATCTTTGGTCTCGAGGACGTGATTGGACACCTGAATCCGGAAATGAGACGGCTGGAGCGAGAGGAATTGCGGACCTTGCACCTGAACAACGCCAACGAGTTGATCGGAGAGGAGACGGTATTCCAGGGTACGTTGAACGAAGTTCAAATAGAGCCGAGGGAGATCGCGAAGCGCTGCCTAAAGAACAATACAGGTGGAATAATCCTGGCCCATAACCATCCCGGCGGTGACCCGGATCCATCCGAGGCAGATATAGCGGTGACCGAGAAGGTGGAGGACTCTCTTGATACCCTGGGGGTCAACCTGGTTGATCACGTGATAATTGGCAAGTACGGCGAAGCGAGCCTGAAGAAGCGGGGCTATATATAATCATTTCGTCATCTCCTGAACTGAGAACTCTTCCGCGTCGAGCGCTTCTATAGCGCCGTCCCTCGTTTGGTCGTCAACCGTGAACAGGAGGACCTGCCATCCTTCCTCTACGAAGGGTCGGAGCTGCTGGATTGCCTTGATCTTTCTTTTTCGATGGTAAAAGAGGAAGGGGTCGTCCAGAACCAGGAACCCGGGCTCGGAAGTAACCCGATTGATCAACGCCAGCCTGGTTGAGAGAAATAGATGTTTTTTTCCACCGCTGCTGAGGTTTTGCTCCGGATAACTGAGCCCGCCTTCTTCGATCACGAATTCGTTCGTTTCGCTGTCGAAACCGACCTCGAATCGCTCTCCCATGACCTCTGTGAACAGGTCATCTACAGTTCTCTCTACCGTTTCTCCGGAAATATAACGGTGCAGGCTTTCAAGGTAATTACTACCGACGTCCTTAACGGCCTTTCGGGCGATACTTCCCGCAATCCTGTCCCTGATGAACTCATCCAGCTCTTCCTCTTTATCCAGCTTCTTTCGGAAGAGCTCTCCCGGATTGTTCGGATCAATCCCGAGTCCGGATAGATCCGCTTCAAGACCCTGCAAATCCTTTCTCTTTTCTCTCAATTCCTCCTCTTTTGACTTTATTTCCCCTTCCATATCCTCGAGTTCCCTGGAGGTTTCCGCCCGAGCTTCTTCCAGTTCGGTAATTGTTTCGTTTACCTCAATCTCGGCCCCCTCTTTATCCTTCGTTAGTTCTTTCGCTTCCTTCTTCGCCCGGGAGGTTAACCCCTCGCCTTTAATGTTTTTTACCCCAAGTTCTCTCTTCAGTACGGCCTTCTCTTTGCGGATCTTTCTCTGCAGCTCTTGCTTCTTCTCGAGTTCTTCCTGCAGGCTCGCCAGGTCCGGTAGATTCGTTCTGTCCCTCAGGTCAGTGAGTACTCGATTTGCCTCCATTATTCCCTGCCTGGCTTTGGAGATCTTTTCCTCTAGGCTATCACGGTCGGATTTTAGCCCCTCGATCTCCTCCGGTAACTGATCCCGTTTTTCCTTTAATTCTGTTAATTCCGCTTCGAGGCGCCGTTTTTCGCGTACCAGTTCGGAGAGGTTCTTCTCCCGTTTTACTGATTTCTCTACTCGACTCGGGACCTCTTCGATCGCCCTTTCCACCTCATCCGGTTCCCGGATTTCCCGGTCAAAGAGCTCTTTAAACCTGGAGTTGAAGTCCATGGCTATCTTCTTTTCCAGTTCCTCGATCTCCCTCGAGAGGTCTTCGTGTCTTCCCGCCCGTTTTAAAGCAATAAACAAGAAACCAAATCCGAAAAAAGAGGAAATTCCTGCTGGCCAGTGGATTAGCAGGCTTCCCGTAATTCCGGCTATGATGAGAAGTGCGGAGGCCGTGCCGATCCAGGTTCGATTTCTCGCCCAGAATCGGAGCTGGTCCCGTTCGTCTCCCAGCCGAGCCAGCCTTTTCAGGGGGGATCTTACCTCCTTTTGCAGGTACATGGAAGCGTTTCGCCTTTCTTCTTTTGCAGCCTTCTCTATTGACCTGACTTTTTCCTCGAGATCCCTGCTTTTCTCACGCTTCGAGCGGATCCTGTCCTCAATTCCTGCCTCAAGCAACTCCTCTTTGGTCTCGATTTTTTCCGTGATAGACTCCAGCTTTTCTTCCGGTCGGTCTCCCTGGTAATCCTCTTCGGAAAGCTTCCGCCGGTTCCTTTCCAGTTTTTCCCTGGCTGCACGCCAGGTCTCCTCGTCCTCTAGAGATATCCTCGCGCGCTTCTCGGTTTCGCCCTCCAGGCGCTCTATTTTCGACTGATGTTTTTTTAGCTGTTTTGCCCGGATGAGTTCGAGCCTCTTCTCGAGTTTCTCCCTTCGGCTTTCAAGCCCCTCGAGTACCTCCTCCAGTTCCCCTATCTCGGATTTCCTTTCCTCGAATAGGTGAAGGTCTTTCTCGGCTTTTGAGAAATCTTCCAGGAAGGGCAAAATATCCTTTTCAATTCTATCCCTGATCTTTGGCGGTTGTGTCGTCTTTCTGTTGCTCCAGTTATTCCTGCTTGTTAATCGAAATTTCTCCTGGAGGTCCCTATCTATCCTATTGAGCTTATCGGTACCCACCCCCGCCACCAGGGAGGCAGCTGCGTTGAATACCGAGCTTCTATCTCGGTTTCCTGTCACCAGTCGGTTATCCCCTCCGCGAATGCAGAGCAGACGGAAAAGCCCCTCCTCCGTCCACCCGAAAAGCTCCTTAAGGCTGACTTCGCCAGCTCCGCTGCCGAATAAGTAACTCGACCCGGAGTCCTCTATTTCTAACTTGATCCCACCGGATTCGGTATCGCCGAACCTGCGGTAATTACGGAATAGGCTGGAACCCTTTCGTGAAATAAATAAATGCCGGACCATGACGTCCACGATAGCCGTCTTGCCGGCGGTGTTATCGTCGTATACGACCCCCACTTCGGGTGGATTCCAGTTCAAGTCCCTTAAGGGTCCAAAGTTTTCGACTGCGATCCGTTTTATTCTCATTGAATAATTGTTTTACCAGTTAAACGCTAATCGAGCCTCTCGGAAATTACTTCCAGGCCGCCTCTCAGGGCTCGCCTTTTGACTTCTTCCAGCTCTCCGTCGAGGATTTTGCTGAATAAGTCGGCGTACTGGCCCTCGTCAGCCCCCAGAATGCCGTTCAGGTCGATATCAGAGGCGTCAAGCCGGCCGATTTCTTCGATAAACCGGGAGGGAAACGGTCTGTCCAGTTTACCGATCGGACTTATTTCCCAGGCAAGTTCTACTTCGTAGAATTCGTCCTCAAACCTGTTGCTGATTTCCTCGAGCTCGCCCTTCAGCTGGAGCTCGTTTTCTCTGGATGCGAATCCGTCGATCTCGACAATTAGTGAACAACGGGGGTCCCTCTCTAGACCCCTCAGGAGTTTTCGGAGTTCTCCGGGAAGAGAGTCCCCGTGATTCGGGACGGAGAAGAGGGTTTCCTTCCGATAGTACCAGGAACTCTCCGAATTCACCGACTTTTTCTCGAATTCGAGCTCCTCGCCGTTTTCGATCTTTAGGGTCCAGTACCATTTTCTCCCCAGCTCTCTTTTGCTGGTGGGCACCGGAGAACCGGGATAGATAAAATCCGTGTTTTCTCCTTTCAGGTGATCGGCCTGATGCCAGTGCCCAAGCACCACGCAGTCATAGTCCAGCTCCGAAAAGTCCCTCCGAAAAATAAGGTGTTTATTTTCCTCATTCTGGCAATCTATCCCCTGAAATATGTATTCCCTGTCGGGGTCGATCAAGCTACCGTGAGTCAGGAGAATGTTAGCTCCCCCTTTCGTAGCCTCTAAAACCTCGCTTTTCCGAAGACCCCGGTTTTTGCCCCTTCGGTAGGGTAGACCCCTTATGGACAGACTGTCTCCATCTGAATGAATAGTTGCTGGCCCGCTTGTTTCGTCAAGAACTCTGAACCCTTCACCCAGATAACTGGTTGAGGATAGATTGCTATCGTGGTTTCCGGGGACTGTAAAGACGGGGAGTTCAGCTCCGGTTGCTTGCGGGTGGGAAAGTAGTTCACCTTTCAGGGACCGAAAAGCGTGGCCGCTATCGAACATATCCCCCCCTATTAAGATGGCGTCCACGTCTTCCTCTATACCGCGTTCGACCAGCCACTGGAATACCTCCAGCCTTTCGGGTTCGTCCTCACTTAGATGGAGATCGGCCGTAATTAGTAATTTAATCATGGTAAAGGCCTCGATTTCGAGTTAAATGGTTTACTTAAACCAGTTAATTATACCGTACACCCGGGGTCAGCGAAATCCGGGTGACCAGGGCTATTGTGATAACCACGTTCCTGAAAGATATTTAGCCTGACTATGATTTAACCAATACCGCGCTGGCTACAGTACGATGTCACAATAACCGGGGAACGGGAGAGATTAGTGTGGATAAATATCTGATGCCGACCTCCGGTTGTCCGTGGACCCTTCCAGTTTCACCGGCCGTTTATTCTCCTCGGCCCGGCCCGTATAATCTATGAACGTGATTTTAAGATGAAGAAAAAAATTAGTTTAACCTTGGTTCTCCTTATCGTTTCCCTCTTACCTATCCACGAGTCGACCGTTTCCGCCGGGGAAGGTAATGGGGTCCCCAAAGACGCTACCCTGGAGGAACTGATTAATGCCGGAGACCGGGCGGCAAAACTTGCCCGAAAGGATAACAGAACCAGGGAACAGCTGGAAGAGGCAATCCGGATTTACAGGCGGATCACTGAGCTGGATCCGGATAATTCCCACGGGTTGAGTATGCTCTCATTGGGCAACTTTACATTGGCCGAGGCCTATCTCGAGGACTGGGATGAGAGAAAAGCTGCCTATAGCCGAGGGTACGAACTCGGCCTGCGGAGCCTGCGAACGAACGACGATTTCGAAGATCTTTACGGCGAAGTGGATCGTGTAGCCCTGAAGAAACTGCCGGAATCCGTGGACGACGTGGAGGGTCTCTTCTGGACGGGCGCGAATCTGGGTCGACTGGCGGAACGAAAAGGCGTTATGAAGTCCCTGGCCGACAACGATCTTCCCGTTCTAGTCTCGCTCAACAGGCGAGTTCTCGAACTTGACGAGACCTACCTGGGCGGAGGAGCACATAGAAACCTGGGTTCGATCGGGGCCGAGGTCATGAGCAAAATGCCGCTGACTCTCTGGCAGGTCCGGAGTCATGGGTTTAGCTGGAAAAAATCACGGCAACACTTTGAAAGGGCAATTGAGATCGCTCCGGGGTGTCTTGAGAATTACCTGACCTATGCACGGTATTACGCCCTCAAAAAAGGGAAAGAGGAACTCGCCCTCGATCTTCTGGAGAAGGTAATAGAGAAACCCCTGGGTGACAGGTATCCGTTGATCAACGAAATAGCAAAGGAAAAGGCCAGGAGGCTAAAGACCGATATCCTGAACGGGTGAAGGCTGTTTTGCTTTCCAGGTGACAGTACCGCTGGTCGCCCGCTGACCTGAGTTGAAGTTGGTACTGTCCCATCCGACGTTGAAGGAATTCGATAGGAACTGTAGAATTAGAGAGCTTTTGACTTTCCGTTTTACCTTGGCGGTAATTTTACGTTATTTAATTTTTGCGAGTAAAACCAATAAGTTTTCTTTAGGGGTGGAACCAGTGGAACTAATCTTGACTGAAGAGGTTGAAGATCTGGGAGAAGTCGGAGAAACAGTAGAAGTTGCTGACGGGTACGGACGGAACTACCTGCTGCCGAAGGGACTGGCAGTGGAGCCGACTCCCGGCAACAAAAGACGGTACGAAAAAGTCAGGAAAGAAATTAGCAAAAAGAAAGAACAGAGAAGGGAAAGAGCCAGGGAAAGATCCGACGAGCTTGACGGTCTGGAGCTTACCTTTAACAGAAAGGCCCAGGAAGAACAGCACCTTTACGGGTCCGTCAGGAAGGGTGACATCGTTACTGCAGTCGAAGAGGAAAAGGGCCTTCAGCTTTCTCCGGAAGACGTAGTTCTGGAATCTCCGATCGAGCAACTCGGTCAGTACGGCGTTGAGATAAGGCTTTATGAGGAAATTCACGCGAATGTAAAAGTGAACGTAGTTGAAGAAGAAGGGGAGACAGAAGAAGGGGAAGTGGAGGAAGAAAAGGATGAATGACCTTTTTCCCGCTGGACGGGATTGACTCCCCCAGCGGCATCTTACCGGGGTAATTGATAAATGGACTCTGGCGCTACAAGGGCTATAGTACTGGCTGCTTTTGCCCTCGCGGCTGTCTCTGCTCTACTGATTTCAGGAGGAGAGCCGGGGATATTTCTTAATGGAAGTCGGATTGATGGGCTTGAAACCCTGAATACCTCGAGTGGGGTGAAGGTTCCGCTGGAAGAAGCGGCACGGCTTTTTGGAGCAAGAGTGGACCCGGGACGGAATGATGGGTTTATCGTCGAATGGGGGAAGACCGATTCTTTTTACGTTGGGGAGGAAGAACTTAGCCAATCCGGGGGCGTTAGGTTTATAGCTCTCGACTCCCTCGTGGAAAACCTGGGGGGAGAAATCGTTAGCTCTCGCGGGAAACGCGACGTGAAAATTCCTCCTTCCCGTTTGCTTTCCGCTTCCGCCAGACCTGGACAGGTATCTTTGAACTTCAGGAAGTACTCCTCATTTAAGAGAACGAGTAAGGGGAACGGTGCCCTTGAATTCAAGTTCTATAACGCCGATAGAGGTAGTGTTGATGAGCTAATCGACCTGCCTTCGGGGTCGAGCGATGTCAAATCGGCCAGGTTAGAGAGTCGGGAAAACGGGGCTCTGGCTTTACTGCTCGACCATCGGAAGGGGTCTGAGGCGAGGGTGAATACGAGCAGAGGTGAATCGGGTTTTCACTTCCGGGTGGAATTCCTTCCACCGGAGGAAGAGAGTACCGCCCCAAGCTCCCTGCCCGTCGAGAGCCAGGAGTTCTCCTACAGTCGTTTGCAGCTCTGGTCCGGTGGAAGGAGTCACACTGTAAATTACCTCAAGGTCTCTCGCTGGAGAGAGGATTATCGCCTGCTACCCGTAGTTGCCAATGGAGAACTTGGAAAGGGCGAAAAGCTGGCCCGGTTGGTGCGGGATAATTTAGGGGTGGCGGGGGTTAATGCCAATTTTTTTGATCCTTCTACTTACTATCCCGTCGGTTTACTGGTCAAGAATGGCAAGCTGCTGTCAAAAGACTGGGGTAATCGTGCAGCCCTGGGGATTGATTACTTCGGTCGGCTGAAGTTCTTTCGCCCGGACGTCGATCTATTCCTGCGGACTTCGGGAGGAAAAATCGAAATCGATGGGTTAAATCGACCTACGGGAGAGGACGAGCTGGTGGCTTATACTTCTGAATTCGGAAGCGACTTCTCCTCCGGTAATTCTACCCTGTTTATAACGATTAAAGACGGTCAGTTGATAAGGAGATCAGCGCTTCCCCCTTCTGCAGTCGCCCCGAACGAGAGGCTCGTGGCGGCCACCGGTTCTGCCAGGGACGAATTTAGGGGGTTGAGCCGGGGAGATAAAGTCGAGTACAACTGGACCATGGACCCACACGCGTCGATGTTGCGAGGTGCAGTGAGTGCGGGACCACTGCTGGTAAAGAATGGGAGGAACGTTCTCTCTCTGGAGGAGGAGAATTTTACCAGAAACAGCAGCCTGGTCAAGTCTCAGGCAGCCAGGTCGGTGTTCGCCACTACGGAGGATGGTGAGATACTCTTCATGGTCATTTCTAACGGCGGTATAAGTCTTGAAGATTTACCTTCCCTGTTACTCGGTGCCGGGTTAAATATCGAAAACGCAATTGCATTCGATGGTGGGTCCTCCGCCGGAATAATTTACCGTGACGGAACCAGCATCAAGTCGGTTGGCGGTAACAGGCGGGTCCCGATTGGGCTGGTACTTGTTTCCCGGTCCTGATGAAGCGATTTACCCGGGACGTAGTGATAATTGCCGCCGCAACGGCTGTGTCCAGGGTTTTCGGTCTATTTAGGGACGTCGTTATTGCGGATAAATTCGGGGCTGGACGGGCCTACGATGCTTACCTTATCGCGTTCTTTGTACCACATTTTCTGCGACGTTTGCTGGCTGAAGGCGCGCTGGCTCTTTCTTTCATTCCGATCTACACCGATTACCTCCAGAGCGATCCGGCGGAAGCACGTAAGCTTGCTTCCAACACGCTGAACCTTTCCCTGATCGCTTTTCCGATTGTAGTGATCGTGGGAATCGGTCTAGCTCCGTACTACATTCCCTTTCTGGCTTCCGGGTTTACTCCTTCACAACTGGAGCTGACTGTAGAGCTGACACGGGTGATATTCCCGTTCATCGGAATCATCGGTTTTGCCGCTCTAGCAATGGGGATATTAAAGTCGAATCAGGAGTTCTTTCCACCGGCTTTTGCGCCGGTGTTTTTCAATATCGGCGTAATAACCGGTGCTCTGGTGCTGGGGAGGTTCTTTTCTCGACCGATCTTCGGCCTGGCCGCAGGGGTTCTGATTGGTGGGTTGGGTCAGCTTGGCTTCCAGTTGCCCTATCTGAAAAGAACGGGTTTTAGCTGGTCACCCAACTTCCTGCCAGTCCATCCCGGTCTAAAGAAGGCGCTGAGGTTAATGGCCCCTGTAGTCATCGGTCTGATCGCGATGCAGGCCAACGTCATGATTGATAACAAGCTCGCTTCACACCTGGTTCCCGGGTCGGTATCTTCACTTCAGTATGCTACCAGGCTCTATCAGCTACCGCTTGGCCTCTTTGCGATTGCGATATCGACCGCGATATTACCGAGGCTTTCCGGACTATGGGCCTCGGATTCGAAGTCAGACTTTGCCGATATGCTGGAACGGGGAGTGAAGTTTTCCCTGTTAATCGTAGTACCTGCCGGGGCGGGTTTATACCTGCTCGGAGAGCCGATCGTCGAGTTATTGTTCGAACACAGAAGCTTCGTCGCTTCTGATACTGCAAGGACCGTCCACGTCCTCAATTTTTACCTGGTTGGATTGATCGGATATAGCCTCGTAACCTTATTTTCTCGTGCCTTTTATTCAGTCAAGGATACCGTCACTCCTGTTTTCGTCAGTCTAGTTGCTGTAGGGGTCAACGTTGGCCTGGATTTAGCTCTGGTAGGTCCCATGGAAGCTGGAGGTCTGGCTCTGGCGACGGGTGTCAGCGGTGTCGTCAACGGTGGTTTGCTTCTTATAGTATTCGGGATAAAGACTGGCTTAGATGGTTTTCTTCCCGGGTGGAAGTTCCTCCTGAAGATCCTGTCCTCCGTCGTGGTTATGGGGCTGGTAGTTTACGTCATTAAAGAATTCTTACCTATGAGGGGGAACTTTTTCCTCGTTCCTGCAGGTGTGCTCCTTGGAGCCGTGAGTTACTTTGGAACTGGGATGCTGGTTGGGTTGAAGGAGACCTTCTTCGAAGAACTGGTCAAAGCAGGAGATTAAAGGTGAAACGGATCGGCCCGATAACTTTCGACAAAACTTACGGAGGAAGCTCCAGGGCTTGCCCCCCCGGAACGATTGACTTTCGGTAGCCAAGTAATCGGCAATTCCGAGCTTACCCCAAAGACACTATAATGAGATTATTAAAATTTTTAAGCTTCCCGGGTTTTTGGATAGTAATTGGCGCGAGACACGTACTTGTCGCTACTTAAATGGAATTAAGGCTTAAAACCGATCTCCTCGTTCCGTTTTTAGTAGTAG
>CAZWZR010000014.1:0-16985 GCA_964638365.1 uncultured Thermotogae bacterium
GTATCGAACTTCTCTAGGTGGGTGTCCAGGAAGATCTCCGGGTCCGACTCGTGAGCAAACGGAGGAACTCCACCTATACCCCATCCCAGCTTTGACTTCACTTCGTCCGGATTTGCGGGTCCCACAATTTCAAGATTCACTCCCACTTCCTCAGCGAGCACCTTTTCATCAACTTCATTTACTCCGCTGGTTATTACAATCACCAGTTCGTTCCCCGCCTTCATTACAATACTCTTCGCAATCTGGGCTATCTCGCAGCCAATCGCTTCCGCAGCGTCCTCGGCAGTTTTTGTGCCTTCGTCAAATTCTTTTAATTCTAAATCCAGCTCAAATTTCTCTCTGACAGTATCTTTGAATTTTTCTGCTGTAGGGTGCACCTGCATCACCTCGGTAAAAAGTATCTCGTTAGTGAGAAAAGCGCAATTAATCCTGTGCTCTTGATTTACCCGGTAAAAAGAACTAACATACTGACCGTCAGTATGTTAACGGAGTCTGTTGGGAGGGGTTATGAATAATGAATAAGAGAATAGAGACAGAATCTAGAAAGGACGAGCTCTTGGAGGCTGCAGGTAACCTTTTTCTGGAAAATGGTTACAGAGATACTTCCATCAATTCAATTGTGGAGGCAGTTGGGGTTTCCAAGGGAACGTTTTACTATTACTTTGATTCAAAAGAAGACGTTGTCGACGGAATTGTAGAAAAGATCAGCAAGCCAATCTACCAGAAAATAGACGATATAATAGCTAATGATTCGGTTACTGCCGTCGAGAAGCTAAATGAGATCTTTTCTACCTGGATGCAGATGGAACTTGAAGAGACCGAGATACTGCGGAAGGTCTTTTCCATGGTATACAAGCCGGAAAACCTTCGACTACGGGACAAGATACAAAAAGAAGCAGTCGAGAAGACGGCTTTCAAGCTAACTGAAGTCATCGAGCAGGGAGTAGAGGAGGGCACGTTTGAGACACGGTTCCCGGAGGAGGTCAGTTATCTGGTGCTCTGGATGGGGATGGGGCTGGAAGAGGAGATGGCATACGAGGTGTTGTTCGAGAAGGAGTCAACGGGTATGGATATCCATCTTGGGTTCAGGGCCTACGAGGACGCGATCGAACGGGTCCTGGGTGCCCCGGAAGGCTCCATACAACTTGTCGAGGAGGAGGGGTTGAGAGAATTCATTTCCTTTCTCGAAAAAGACAGGGAATAGGCTGACAGGGATTAAGCTAACCAGAGGGATCGACTTTTCATCGATCAGGGGGAAAAAGCAATGAGCGAATCGATAATCGAAGCAAGAAGCTTGACGAAGTTCTACGGTAAAACCAGGGGTATAATTGATCTGGATTTCGACGTTGTAGAGAGGGAGGTGTTCGGCTACCTCGGCCCGAACGGCGCCGGCAAGACGACTACTATCAGGCTATTGTTGGACCTTATTCGTCCAACGGAAGGAGAGGCGAAGATATTCGGGAAAGACGTCCAACTGGAAGGAGAGGAAATCAGAGCTGAGGTTGGATATTTACCCGGAGAATTGGCGCTGTTTGGAGACATGACCGGCAAGGAAACGCTGAAATACCTCGGCAGCATTAAGGGCGGGGTGGACTGGAATTACGTAACGGAACTCGCTGATAGACTGGAAGCGGATCTGGATCAGGAAGTTTCCGATCTATCCTCCGGCAACAAGCAGAAGCTGGGCTTGATCCAGGCCTTTATGGGCAAGCCCCGGTTGCTCATCCTCGATGAACCGACGCGCGGTTTGGACCCTTTGATGCAACAGGAGTTCTTCCATCTCATTGATGAGGCGAGAGAAAACGAACAGACCGTATTCGTCTCATCTCACATTTTACCAGTAGTGGAACGGATCTGTGACAGGGTAGGAATAATCCGTCAGGGTGAGCTGATTGCAGTAGAGGAAATTGATGATTTGAAGGAAGGAACACTGCGAAGCCTGGAGATCCAGTTTGCCGAAAAGCCGCCGGAGGAAAGTTTCAAGAAGTTGCCCGGGGTAGAGGAAGTCAACTTCGAGAACAGCCGGCTACGGTGCAAGGTGGTTGGAAGGTTGGACGATCTGATCAAGGAGGCCGCTGGTTACGAAGTTGTTAACGTCATCAGCCACGAGCCCAATCTGGAAGAAATATTCCTGAAGTACTACGAGAAAGAGGGTGAAGCAGAAGAAGGAGTGGTAACCAATGCTTGAAAACGTCCTGCTTAAGACGCTTCGGGATAAGAGAAAGACGTTCCTCTGGTGGGCTTTAGGGACCAGCCTGCTGGTCATCTGGTACAGCATTATGTTTACCAGTATAGAGGGAATTGACGTTTCTGCGGTAAACCAGATGATGGAAAGCGATTTCATCCAGGGGCTTCTTGGGGGAGCCTACGATTTGACTACTCCGGAAGGCTGGCTGGGAGCGGAATTGCTGCCGCTTCTCGGCCCGTTAATTTTTATAGTATTTTCCGTTTCTTTTGCCACCTCGACACTAACGGGCGAGGAAGAGAAGGGGACGCTGAACCTTTTGCTCACGAATCCGATTACCCGAATGACAGTATATCTCCAGAAGTTCTCCGCGATGATTATCGGAGTTCTAGCCCTGGGGATCGTTTTCTGGATCGGGAACATTATCGGCACCTCAGCGGCCAGCATGGGGCTTTCGTTCCTGTCGCTTGCTGAGGTGACGTTTAGCCTGGTTCTGCTAGGGGCATTGTTTGGTTCCTTTGCTCTTGCCCTTGGAGGGTTAACCGGGAAGAGCGGAATAAGTAAAGGTGTAGCTGGCGCCGTTGGTATAGTCTCGTACCTGCTTAACTCCATGTCCGAGATCGTCGAGAGTCTAGAACCTTTCAGGCCCGTCTCGATATTCAATTATTACGGGGGCGGCGATATTCTGACCAACGGAATAGATTTCGGCGATGTCGGGATTTTACTTGCGGGGACCGTAGTTCTGTTTGCAATTGGTCTGTACGGGTTTCAAAGACGGGACATAGGAACTTAGATGAATTCGAGGAGAAGAACTTTCTTTTTAGACTCCGGAAAGACGGGCGAAGGTGATGCCCTCTTTCCTTCTCGATGAATATTAACGATAGCAATGGTCGTGCCGGCACCCTTCGCTGGAAATACAGGACCGAAGGCAGGGTCTATTCTTCGCCTGCCATAGCAGATGATGGAACCATTTACGTGGGCTCCTATGACGGGGAATTATACGCGTTATCTCCCGACGGTTCGCTCAAGTGGAGGTTTGAGACGGATTATCTTATCCGTTCATCTCCGGCGGTCGGGGATGACGGGACTGTATACGTCGGTTCCGGAGACCACCACCTCTACGCGATAACTCCGGACGGAACCGAACGCTGGAGCTTCGAAACCGGGTTTCTCGTCCGCTCCTCTCCCGCCGTCGCCGGAAACGGTCGGGTCTACGTAGGGTGTGAGGACAATCGGCTTTACGCGGTTAATTCCGACGGTTCTCTTGCCTGGAAGTACGATACGAGCTTCGTCGTCCGTTCATCACCTGCCATCGGCGTTGACGGCACGGTCTACCTTGGTTCATACGATGACCACCTATACGCTCTTAGACCTTCCGGTCAGCTAAAGTGGCGGTACAAGACGGGCTGGTGGATAAGTTCCTCACCGGCAATAGGGGGAGATGGTACCATTTACGTCGGGTCAAAGGACGGCCACCTATATGCGATCAATCCGGATGGTTCGCTAAAGTGGAAATACGAAACGGATGGAGAGATCTATTCATCGCCCGCCATTGCCGAAGACGGGACCATATACGTCGGTTCGGAGGACGATAGACTTTACGCAATTAAACCTAATGGAGACCTGAAGTGGCGTTTCGAGACCGGCGGTAGCTGGTGGGATTACGTAGATTCGTCTCCGGCGATTGGGGATAACGGTAATATCTACGTAGGGTCCTACGATGGCCACGTCTACAGCCTAAACCAGGAAGGAGAGCTTAAGTGGAAGTACGCAACCGGCGGCTGGGTGGATTCGTCTCCCAAAATCAGTCAGAACGGGGTGCTATACGTAGGTTCCGAAGACCAGCACCTGTACGCCATAAACACGGCGGCCGGAGGACCGGCGAATTCCCGGTGGCCTATGTTCGGCAGGAACAGGAAGGGTACTTCCAGGGTGGGAACTTGAAAAACCGGACATATTAGCGGAAATAGTTTTCCACCTAAAAGAATCTTGTTCTGTCAGTACAGAGATTCAGTTTTCACCGAAGGCGTCCGACAGGACCTCCTTGTAGCTATTGGTGAAGCTTTCCACGAAGGAATCCCTCGGGTTGGCGATAACCTCATCCGGCTTATCGATTTGATGGAACTTCCCATCTTTCATGATGGCAACCCTATCCCCGAGAGAAAACCCCTCGGCTAGATCGTGGGTAACGTAAATGGATGTCGCCTCGAAGTCCTCGTGAGCTTTTATAACTTCTTCCCGTGCCTCGTTCCTTTTCTGCGGATCCAGGTCCCGCAGGGGCTCGTCGAACAGGATGATCTCCGGAGGTATGGTCAATGCCCTGCCCAGGGCGACCTGCTGCTTTTGCCCCTCGGACAACTGGCCTGGCTTTCTGTCGAAGAGTTTCTCGCCGATGCCCAGTCGTTCCGCTATATTCATTACGCGATCCCTGATCTTATCGAGGGTTAACTGCTTTAACTTCAGCGGAAAGTTCAGGTTTGAGTAACCCTTTTCGGAATGAACCTTGAGGTGCGGGTAGAGGGCATGGTCCTCGAAGATCATCCTGACTCTCCTCTCGGAAGGGGAGAGTCCCTTTACGGATTCTCCATCGAACAGAACTTCGCCCTCGTCCGGTTCCAGCAGGCCTGCTATTAGCTTCAAAAAGGTCGTTTTGCCACAACCCGTCGGGCCTATAACCACGAAGAACTCACCCGCCTCTATTTCGACGGATATTTCGTCGATTACGAGTTCGTCTTTTAACGCCTTGCTGAGGCCCGTAGTGGTAATCTTTTTCAAGGTTTCACCTCAACTCTTTGAGGCCAATTAATCCCGAGTCCTCTTCATTCGGATATTACGGCTGAACCTCTCCCGCATCAACCCGGCAGGTACTCGGTAGCTTCAAACTGCAAATCATTCAAAAGGGGAAACACCTAGCCCCGGGTTTCAATGAATAAAAACTTGCTAGCCGTGCAGCTCTTCGCAAAGGTCCGCCACTCGTTTGCCTAGATCACGGCACCCTCCTATGGCGCGTTCGTCCGGCTCCCCTATTGCAACCGGGCCGTAGTGGTCCTTCTCGGAAGTTCCCTGGACTATCATTCCGTGAATCAACAGCATCTCCAGGATCGCCACGATAGTTGTTTCATTACCTCCTCCCCTGTTGGCAGCCGATGTAAAAGCGCCACCTACTTTGCCGTCGAGTTTTCCGTGGTGTTCGACGGATCGGTCGAACAGCTTTTTTATCGGGCCCGAGGGTAAACCGTAATACGTCGGTGACCCCACTATAATCCCTTCCCAGTCCAGCAGGTCGTCATTCTGGGTTTCTTCTACTGGCTGTTTTACTGCTTTCACTTCGGATCCGTGATTCCTAATTCCCTTCAGGATTTCTTCCGCCATTCTTTCCGTGTTGCCAGTCTTAGAATGGTAAATTACGCCGATTTTGTTCATTTTTTACCTCCGGATAGTTTTTCAGTGGGTTTTCATAGTTTTTATTCTGAATTGGGGTTGAGGTCTTCAAAATAGATGATAATATAATACGGTTATCTCAAGCAAACACAGAGTGTGGTACGCAATCGAAAAGAGGCAGTTTCTTTCACTTTCCATGGTTAGGTTTTCGAGTGGCCTCGGTGTGGCCATGGTCTCTACGTTTATTGGCATTTACTCCGACTTATTCGGACTCAGCGGGGTTCAGGTCGGGCTAATCGGGGCAGCCTATTCCCTGACTCAGCTGATCATACTTTACCCGATTGGACGCTATGCGGATCTCGGCCACCGAAAAACCTTGCTCCTATCGGGTCTGATGATAGGTGTGCCGGTATATATTCTCTTCTGGCAGGTATCGGGGTTCGCCAGTCTTGCCGGAGCCCGGTTACTTCAAGGCATCACCATCGCTTTAACCACATCGGTGGGTCTATCGTTTATCAGTATTCGGAGCCGGGAGGAGAACCGGGGGAAGAACCTGGGAACTTACAACTCACTCCGGGCGGCGGGTCAAACAATTGGGGCTCTCGGGGGTGGATTACTCGTAGCGAGGTTCGGGTTCGGCGTACCTTACATGTTTCTGGCTTCGCTTTACGCGCTAAGTTTTGCCCTGATTCTGCTAATGGTTCCTCCAGAATCCCGAGAAAGCAGGGAGGGCAGGGCCGGAAGCGGTCTCCACCTGACGGAGCTTTTTTCGGGGAACGAATTCAAAATCCAGATGGGTTTCGAACTCTGTTTTGCTTTTGCAAAGTCCATAGTCATAGTTTTTATACCTGTTTACGCGTATGCCGTAGTCGGTCTCTCCGAAGGCCAGTTAGGTGCCGTCGTTGCTGCGAGATACATCATGTTTGCCATAGGTCAGAGCCCGGCAGGCCGACTCTCGGACCGAGTTGGCAGGGCCCCACTGGTCGTAGGCGGCGGAGTCCTGTTCGCGGTTGCTGCGTTCGTACTTCCGTTCCAGACTTCCTTTCTGGGGCTACTGCTGGTGGGTGCTTTATTCGGCCTCGGGGACTCGATAAGGGTGCCAGCTAGCTGGGGTATCTTCGCCGATCAGGGTATCAACACTGGTCCGGCGACCTCCTTTTCCTTTCGAATGCTTGCCTGGAGGCCGGGTTTGCTGGCCGGTCCTCTACTGGGCGGATGGATTAAGGACCTGGTCGGCATTACCAATACTTTTTACGCAGCAGCAGCCACCGTATCGGCAGCTCTGGTCGGCTACGTAATTTTTCACTTCCGAGAGGCGAGGAAGGCCGAGGCATAAGGCCGGTATTTGCTTTCAGGGAGATATTCTTTTCCAGCCTGTTTATGTATTTCCTTTCGTTGTCAATCTGTAGGACCTGTCTTACCATTAACTACGATATCTGAATCCGAACTGGAACGGGTTGATTGTACTAAAGAGCTGGTGGTCCGGATGGGTCGTCTGGAGAAAATAGCCGATAAGTTGTCTTGCATAGGGAAAAAGGACAGGCAGGGGCCGGCTAATCGGGAACGCAGGGGTGGTTTTTCTGCTTCCCGGAGCGGGGATTACAACTCACCCCACCGGTTAAAAGAAGCCCTGCTGGAAGAGTATCGCGGCAGGGACCTGATATCCGAGACGGACTTTAAACTGATCTCCAGCGACTACGGTGAAACCCTCCACAGTCGACAGCTGGTTGAACAGCCTTTCTATACTCCGGAAACGTCTCCTCGGGACATCCTGGAGGATCTGAAGCTCGTGCACGGAATTGGACCAGCCCGGGAGAAAAAGCTGAAAGAAGAAGGGTTTCATACAGTTGCCGATCTGGTGGAGCACGGAAAGTGGGGCGAAAAGGCAGATGTGGTAAATAAAGCTTTCCGAAGGGATGATCTTACGGAAGCTTACGGGATCCTGCGGAGGTGGAATAACCTTTCCGATCCGACCCTGATCGAACTCGCCGGTCTGGTGGACAAAGAGGAATTTGCCTTTGTGGATATAGAGACCCTGGGCTTATCAAATCAGCCGATATTTCTGCTCGGATTGGCCCGACCTCTTGATAACGGGATAGCAGTGCACCAGTTTCTGGCAGGGGATTTAAGCCAGGAGATTGCGACCCTGGCGCGGTTTTCAGAGAAGCTCGATGACTTTGGCCTTATACTGACCTATAACGGCAAGAACTTCGACATTCCCTATATAGAACGGAGACTAGCCTATTACGGAAACCGGATGAAGTTCTCTCAGCCTCACCTGGACCTCTACCTGTTTGCGAGAGAAGTATTCGACGACCGGACGAGGAACTGTCAATTAAATACGATTGAGCGCTCGATCCTTGGAATAGAGCGGGACCTCGACGTACCGAGCAGACTGGTTCCCGAATTTTACAGGACGTATCGTGAAAAGGGGAATCCGGGTCCACTGCTTCCGATTCTAGCTCACCACAGACAGGACATGCTGAGCCTGGCTGACCTATTTCACGAACTAACCGGGGAACTCCTTGATGGATATACGTGAAGTTGTCGACGGGTTAAGGAACCAGAGCTGGTACGAAGGTCAGATAGAACACGTCGAGTTGCTGCCGGAACGGAGTGCCGAGTACGGTGATGCCGACTTCAACGATAGGATCAGGGAATACCTGGAAGGGGAAGGTATCGAGCTTTTCGACCACCAGGCAGAGGCAATAAAACTGGCCAATCAGGGGAAAAACGTAATTATTACCACGCCAACCGCTTCCGGCAAGACACTGGCATTTAACGTACCCGTATTTGACCGGATGATGAAAGACCCCGATAGCAGGGCTCTATACATTTACCCGACGAAAGCTCTCTCGCAGGACCAGCTTCAAACTATAAAAGATATGGAATCCGGGCTGGGCCTGGATTTAAACCCCGGAGTCTATGACGGGGATACACCGAGGGAGGCTCGGCCGGGGATAAGGAGAAACTCAAGGATAATTATCAGCAATCCCTACGGGCTCCACCACTACCTGGAGTGGCACCACAAGTGGGAGGACTTCTTTCGGAACCTGGATTACGTAGTCCTGGATGAGGTCCACAGTTACCGGGGAGTATTCGGGTCCAACGTGGCCATGGTAATCAGGCGGATGAAGCGAATATTTGACCATTACGACGCCGACCCCCAGTTCGTTCTGTCCTCGGCAACTATAGCCAACCCGCTGGAGCACGCGAGGGAGCTCGTCGGGGAGGATTTTTCTCTGGTGGCGGAAGATTCCTCCTTTCAGGGGCGGAAGCACTTTCTCTTCTGGAACCCCCTTAGTAATCCCGACAACTCAGCCCATAATCAGACCAGCAAGCTCCTCGCTTATCTTGTAAAAAAGGGTTTGCAGACACTCTGCTTTACGCTTTCTAGGCGAATGGCCGAGCTAATTGCCGACTGGAGTTCCGGTAGGACTGATGCTCCGGTTAGGGCCTACAGGGCCGGTTACAGGCCGGAGGAAAGGAGGGAGATTGAAAAAGGTCTAAGAGAGGGGACGATAAGGGGAGCTGCAGCCACCAACGCTCTGGAACTCGGGGTCGATATCGGAGGTCTGGATGCGGTGATCATGTCAGGATACCCCGGTACTATTACGTCGAGCTGGCAGCAAGCCGGCAGGGCCGGGCGGGGAATGGACGATTCGCTGGTAATCCTGGTTGGATTCGAGAACCCGCTTGATCAGTTTTTCCTTAAACATCCCCGGGAGTTTTTCGAACGGGACAACGAGCACGCAATCCTGGACCTGGACAACCCCAACATCACGATGGGTCACCTTGCATGTGCGGCGACAGAGCTACCCCTCCGGGACGACGAAGAGATGGGGCGGAGGTATTCGGAGGAGATCGATTCCCTGGTTGAAAGTGACGTCCTACAGCGAACGCCAAGCGGTGCCCTGTTCTCCGGGACGTTCCGGGCGAGCGCGGCGGT
Source organism: uncultured Thermotogae bacterium (assembly GCA_964638365.1). Taxonomy (GTDB): domain Bacteria; phylum Bipolaricaulota; class Bipolaricaulia; order M55B111; family M55B111; genus JAGXLP01. Next base: position 9,516 of record CAZWZR010000014.1, read on the forward strand.
CGATCTGGATAATTTAAACGAGACGACTATCAAAGTCCTCCATAACGGCGATTTACTGGAGACGATGGATCGCCCTCAGGCCTACCGTGAAGCTCACGAGAACGCCACTCTACTTCACCAGGGCAGAAAGTACGTTGTAGAAGAACTTGACCTTGAGCGTAACGTGGCGGAGGTAAGCTGGGAGGAGGTCGATCACTTTACCCAGTCCGCTTCGGAGACGAAACTGGAAGTTGTGGAACGCCGGAGAGAGAAGAAATCCGGTGACTTAGAGACCTTTTTCGGAGAGGTTTCGGTTACCGAGAACTACACCCATTACAAGGAAAAGAAATACGATCGGGTTATCGGCGTACACCCGCTGGACCTACCCCCGCTGGAGTTCGAGACGGAGAGCATCTGGTTTCGGGTTCCGGAGTCAATCCTGTCGGCGGCAGAAGATAAAGGAATGGGACCGGAAGGTGGGCTACACGCGATAGAACACGCCCTGATTTCGCTTACCCCGTTTTACGCCATGTGTGATCGGTGGGATATCGGCGGCTTCTCCTCACGCCATCACCGGAAAGGCGGTGGAGCTATCTACATTTACGACGGTTACGAAGGCGGTATCGGCATAGCAGAAGAAGTCTACGACCTGCTCGACGAACTGCTGGAAAGCACACTCGAACTGGTCGCCGACTGTGACTGTGAAGAAGGCTGCCCTTCCTGTATCTACTCGCCCAAGTGCGGTAACGACAACGAGCCGCTCGACAAGGAAGGGGCAATATATATTTTAGAAAAGCTCGGTAAGCGTTTTGGCTATTGAGTCCATTTCGAGGTCTATTCTTCCAGGCCGTAATGCTCGCCGAGGGCTTCCGGTGGGCGCGACTTAATTACGGCTCCGGCCAGCACGGCTATGGTTATTACGTAAGGAATCATCTGGATGAGTTCGTTGGCTATACCCAGATTTATGCTCTGCAACCTGATCTGAACTGCCTCGCTAAAGGAAAACAAGAAACTGGCACCCAGTCCGCCTAGCGGGTTCCACTGGCCGAATATATTTGCGGCCAGCGCCATGTAACCCCGACCAGCCGACATGTTCATGCTGAACCAGTTCAGGTGACCCAGAGAAAGATAGGCGCCACCGAGGCCCGAAAGAACACCGCTGAGTATCACGCTGAAGTACTTGATTTTGAGGACGTTTATTCCCAGCGTGTCAGCTGCTTCCGGTCTCTCACCGGTCATCCTGATCCTAAGCCCCAGAGGTGTCTTGAAAAGCAGCACCCAGCCCCCAATTATCAGCGCGAACATCAGGTAAACGATCGGCGAGTGGTTTGCGAAGAGCTCCGAAACGACGGGAATTCTGTTCAAAACCGGTATCGATAGCTGAGATAAGCCGTTGACGTTGGGAGACGTACCTCTGTTCCCCCAGAGTACCTGCATCAGCCAGGTCGTCAGACCGAGCGAAAAGAGGTTCAGCCCGACACCGGCGACGACGTGGTTTGCCTTGAACTTGACCGTGAAAAGGGCAAATACGGCCGCCATCAAGCCACCGGCGACCAGAGATAGTAAAACTCCGAACCATGCGCTTCCGGTATAGTAAGATCCGGCTACACCGGCAAAAGCTCCGGTAAGTATCATTCCCTCCAGGCCTATGTTTATCACGCCCGACCTTTCAGAAAAAGTACCCCCCATCGCGGCGAGAGCAATTGGCGTTGCCATACGAACGGCAGCTGATAGAGTGTTCAGGCTAAATATAGCGGCTAGGATATCATTCACTGGAACTCGACCCCTTTATCCGGAGTAATCCGGTAGAAATCAACTTGATAAACGCGGGTGCGGCCACGAAAAGAATTACCAGTCCCTGAACGACGGTGAGCAGGTCGCCCGGGATATCCGTGGAAAGCTGCATTGATATCTTCCCCGCTTCCAGGGCTCCGAAGAGCAGGGCAGCCGCGAGCACACCGCCCGGTTTGTTTCTTCCCAGAACGGCTACTGCTATCCCCGTGAATCCGTATCCGGGAGAAAAGTTGGTAATAAAGCGGTTCAGTACTCCAAGTACAACCGTGCTACCGGCCAGCCCGGCAACGGAACCGCTGATGGCCATGGTAAGAACCATGATTCTGTCCGATGGTATGCCGGCGTACTCGGCCGCAAATGAATTAAAGCCGACGGCTTTGAGATCGTAACCAAGAGAAGTATTCGAGAACAGAAACTTGATGGCGATGATTACAAAGACTCCCAGTATCAGCGCCCAGGACAAACGCGTATTCGGTATCAGAGTGGGTATCCGTGCCTGCTCCGGAACCATCCTAGTCTGGTCTACCGGACCCGAGGATTGAAAGTAGTTCTTGATGAAAAACGTGGTGCCCAGGGTTCCGATATAGTTCAGCATTATCGTAGTAATCACTTCGTGGGCCCCCGTCTTTGCCTTTAAATAACCCGGAATTGCCCCCCAGAACCCTCCGGCCAGTGCTCCAGTTACCAGGGCAAGCGGAATGAGGATAAACCCAGTTAAACCGGGCAGAGAAATAGCGACAATAGCGGTAACGAAGGCTCCCCAGTAGAGCTGCCCTTCCGCACCTATGTTGAAAAGTCCGCTCTGAAAGCCGATAGCCACTGCCAGACCGGTAAATATGAGGGGAATTGATTTCAGAAGAGTCTGACCTATATTATAGGAGTTTCCAAGAGCACCGTAAAAAAGAAAGTAATAAGCTTCAAGCGGATCGTGTCCCGAAAGGTAAATAAGTAGCGCCCCGATCAGCAGAGCAAATACTATGGCAAAAAGCGAGTAAACGAGCTCGGATAGCCCGGAGAGGTTTTTTAGCTTTTTCCATAGATCAGTTATTTTCACTGGCTTTGGCCTCCTCTCGGTTTTCTCCCGCCATAAGCAGGCCCAGTTCGTTTTCGCTCAACTCCCCGGCATCCGCGGTAACGAGTATTTCTCCTTCGTAAATAACCATCAACCGGTCACTAAGAGCTCGCAGCTCGTCCAGCTCTGCCGAAATCAGGAGCACGGGAACACCCTGATCCCTCATCTCCAGAAGCTCCCTGTGTATATACTCCTTTGCTCCCACGTCTACCCCTCTGGTTGGTTGGGCAGCGATGATCATGCTCGGGTCCCTGGTTAACTCCCTCCCCAGAATAAGCTTCTGCTGATTGCCACCGGAAAGGCTCTTACCAGCGGGGTTTCCTTCTGCTCCCCGGATATCGAACTGATCGATCACGGACTCCCTGTTTTCTTCTATCTCGGTTTTGTTCAGGAGTCCTTTGCTGGCAAAAGGTTGTTTCCACTCTGATCCGAGGATCAGGTTCCAGTCAAGTGGGAATTCGGGTATCATCCCCCTTTTAAGCCTGTCGGAAGGAATGTGAGAAATTCCCAGCTCCCGCCTCTTCCTGGTTGAAAGCTCGCTTATCTCCCTTTCGCCGAGATAAATACTCCCGGAATCGATTTGTCGAAGTCCTGCGAGGGCCTCTTCGAGTTCTAACTGGCCGTTCCCCTCCACACCAGCTACACCCAGGATCTCACCTTCCTCTATTTCGAAATTTATATTCTGTAATTCCATATTATTTTCCGGGTTTTGCAGGAAGAGGTTCTCTGCCCGGAAACCAACTGGCTTCTCTTCCCGGTCGCTTTTTTCGACACTCAAGATAACATCCCGCCCCACCATCATCTGTGCCAGCTGGGCCGGGTTGGTTTCTTCGGTTTCCATTGTGCCGATGTCTTTTCCGTCCCTCAATACTGTTACGCGATCGGATATGGCCATGGTTTCTTCCAGCTTATGGGTTATAAACACCAGCGTCTTACCGTTTTTTCTTAACTCCCCCATGATACCGAAGAGCTCTTCCACTTCCTGAGGCGTCAGGACGGCAGTTGGTTCATCCAGAATCAAAATTTCCGCCTCTCTGTAGAGAGCCTTCAGTATTTCCACCCTCTGCTGGTCTCCAACGGAGATATCTTCCACTTTTGCTTCCGGATCAACTGTCAGACCGTATTTCCTCGATAGGTTTTCGACTTCGTCTCTTGCCTTTTCCAAATCGACAAAAGGGCCTCGAGCGGGTTCGGCTCCGGCCACTATATTTTCCGTAACCGTTAGCCGGTCGGTTAACATGAAGTTCTGGTGGATCATACCGACCCCAAGTCCGATTGCCTGGCTGGGTTCGGTAATATTCACCTGATTCCCATCTATGAAAATCTTGCCCTGATCCCTTTCGTAGAGACCGAAGAGAACGTTCATTAAAGTCGTCTTGCCGGCTCCGTTCTCCCCGAGCAAGCAGTGGATTTCCCCCGTCTCGACGGTTAAATCAACCGCATCGTTCGCCACGGTGTCGCCGAAGATCTTAGTTATATCCCGCATTTCAATAGCATTCTGGCTCATCTCTAACGCTCCCGGGATTTATATAAAAAAGAGGGGGGCAATTATGAACCGTATAAATTCGGTCATAATTGCCCCGTATCGACTCGAGAGTTACTCCCTTGCTTCCTCGATTTTTGTCGGTATTTCTACTTCTCCTTCAATTATCTCGGTCTTGACTTCCTCCAGTTCTTCTACTACCGATTCGGGGAGCAGGCTTTCCGTGTAACCGAGCCCGTTCTTCTCAATCCCCAGTACATTGATCCCTGTAGTGAGTTCGTCATTCAGGGCCTGTTCAATGGCTCTGTAAACGGTGTTATCCACGAACTTCATTCCGTTGGTCAGGACGTTTTCCGGTGCCAGGTGGCCCTGATCCGAGTCGGCACCGATTGCGTAGACGTCGTTCTCCTTTGCGGCATTGATGACGCCGAGACCGGATCGACCTGCGGCCCCCCAGACCACGTCGACGCCATTTTCTATCATCGAGACTGTCAATTCCTTACCTTTTGCCGGGTCGGCCCAGCTGCCAACGTAAGAGTGCATGACTTCGATATCCGGGTCGACGTAATGGGCCCCTGCAATGTAACCGGCTATGTTTTCGTCGATTAGCGGAATTTTCATTCCCCCGATGACACCTATTTTCTTGTCAGAGTTTATCATCGGGTCCTCCGTTTTCGTGGTCATCATGGCTGCTGCAACTCCCATCAGGAATCCGCGCTCCTTTTCAGCGTAAACGAAGGATGCAACGTTTGGTTTTTCCACTACGGCATCCACGAGGGCAAATTTCTGATCGGGGTACTGTTCTGCTACGGTCGTCAGGGCATCCGCCTGGTCAAAGCCGATAGAGATAATTAAGTCGTACCTTCCCATTGAGGCGAAACGGTTAAGGAAGGTTTCGTATTCCGCCACTGCTGACGGTTCTGCCTGATCGAATTCTATATTGAGTTCCTCTTCCGCCCGGAGAATTCCTTCATGAGCCGCGTCGTTGAAGGACTTATCCCCGAGACCACCCGTCGCGTAAACAACGGCGATTTGTCCTTCTGCCGCTCTGACAGGTCCGACCCCAATTCCGGCTAAAAGGGTTAAGGCGATTACTAGACCAATTGCCGAGACAAAGCTCTTCTTCATATTTACCTCCTTCTGGTAAATTTGTGTAAATTTAAAATTTGCACTTCAAATAAGGCGACTCAAACCGGGCAAATTAGCCCGAGGAGACTATTGCTTCCAGGGCTACCTCTATTCCGTTATCTATACCCCGATCGACAACGTCACGGTGAGGATCGTACTTCTCGGCGTCGAAATCAACTGCCACACCGTCGATAGTCAATACCGTTCCTGCCTTCACCCCGTTCAGTGAAGCAATCACGAAAAGGACGCTGGATTCCATTTCGACCGCTATTGCTGGAGTATCTTGAAAGTAGTTGCTCGGTCTTTCCTCGAGTTCGGGATAAAACAGGCCAGAAGTAAGAACGATACCCGTCTTCGGATCGTTTCCTTGCTTGTTTGCACTGCTCTTGAGCCTCCTTACTACTTCGTGATCCGCGATGGCTGGATAAGATTCTTTGACCATCTGATGGCTCATTCCGTCCTCCCGAATTGCTCCGGATGCTATGACGAGGTCACCGTCTTTAGCCTTCCGGGTGAGGGAGCCCGCCGTTCCCACGCGAATAACTTCCTCCACTCCTCCCCGGACGAGTTCCTCAAAACAAGCAGCGGCACCTGAACTGCCAACCCCGTGCGAGACAACTGAAACGGGCTCGCCGTTTCTTTCACCGTTAATTAACCTGAACTCCCTGTTGTAGCTTACTTCCTCTGCCTGATTCAGTTTATCCCCGATTCTTGCGGCCCTTTCCGGGTCTCCACATACCAGAACTTTTGATTTTATCTTATCGGATTCGACTTTCAGGATCGGTAAAAATTCTTCCTCCATCATGAGTACACTTACTCCTTGAGGTTTTTCAGCGTGGATTCGAACGGTGGTCGAGCTATCCCTTTTTCAGTAATTATCCCGGAAACGTTTTCCGCCGGTGATACGTCAAATGCCGGGTTGTAGACGTCGACCCCTTCTGGAGCAATCTGGACGCCCTGGATTTCCCTGACTTCTTCGGGATCCCTTTCTTCGACCTCGATTGAATTCCCCGAACTTGCTTCAAGATCTATAGTGGAGGTTGGGGCTACTACGTAAAAGGGGACGTCGTGCCTGCTGGTGAGTTCGGAGAGGGTGTAAGTACCTATTTTGTTCGCCACGTCGCCGTTTGCCGCGACCCGGTCGGCACCTACGAGTACCAGGTCTATTTCCCCGTTCCTGATAAGAGTTCCCGCCACGCTATCAACTATTAAAGTAGCTGATATTCCTTCCTGGATTAGTTCGAAAGTCGTCAGTCGTGCGCCCTGAAGTCTCGGTCTCGTCTCGTCGGCGTATACCTCTATATCCTTGCCCGAATTATGAGCTTCTCGGATTACACCCAGGGCCGTGCCGTAACCGACCGTGGCCAGCGCCCCCGTGTTGCAGTGAGTCAATATTGTCGCTCCCTGCGGGACGATCTCGTTACCGTGCCGAGCCATTCTCTTGTTTATCTCCACGTCCTCTTCGGCTATTGCTTCTGCTTCCTCTTTGATAAGTTCTACGAGCTCTTTCACCGGCTTATGGCTATTGTTCTCTAACAGATCTTTCATTCGCCGTATCGCCCAGGTTAAATTAACCGCCGTCGGCCTGGCCCGGCCCAGTTCTTCTCCGGCTTCCTTAACTTTATCCAAGAACTTTTCCTTGCTCTTGTCCCTGTATTCCCTGGCGGCCAGATAGATTCCGTATGCACCGGTTGCTCCTATGGCAGGTGCTCCTCGTACTACCATGTCCGAGATGGCGAACTTTACTGCGCGGTAATCACCTGCTTTGTAATACTCGACCGTAATGGGTAGCTTTCTCTGATCAATTAAATAGAGTTTGCCGTCTTCGAATTTCATCGTCGCTTGTTCCATTTCTATTAGCACCTCTATTGAATTATACCGGGAATATCTTGTCGACCTTTATTTATTCCAAGCGTAAAATAAATATCATCTCGGCTGAACTTAACTATTTGTTAGAGTTATGATATAGACTGGCAGGGTAAAGGTCAATAAAACACCGGAGAGTCAGTAAAAC
>CAZWZR010000015.1:0-16845 GCA_964638365.1 uncultured Thermotogae bacterium
TCTTGATCAATTCTTACCCTCCTTTTTAATTTGGTATACTTGTTTACCCACAGCAGAGCCAAACCCGGCTTAACCTCGCATCGGAAAATCCCCCGGGCGCGGTTCCCTCAGTAACCCGGGTCCCCGAGAAAACCTTTGTGGCCCCTCAAAGCGCGTGCAGACTTTTACATCCGCGGGTATTATTCACCTACCCCGATACCCTTATTGTCGTGATTCTTCCCTGAACCTATCTAGACGGACCAGGTAGTCCCGATGTCGACACCCTCGCACTTCTTCTTACCGAAATTGGTTAGTTCGATACATAATTCCCCTTCACCAACACGCTTTTCGACGTGACCCTGTTCTGCAAGATAGTCTGCTGCTTCATTAATTTCCGACCGCGTAGGGACGCTTTCATCCTCTTCGTCTAACAGCTTTTCGAAGTCTACACCTTCTTCGTCGTCTTCGTTGTAAGCTTTACAGAGATGGTACCAGATAAAGTCCTCGATATCGTCCGAGCTAAGTGGTCCCCGGTTATGCGTCATTTAGACCTCCTCTTTTGTCGGGTAATTAGGTAAAAAATGCAATATACACGTTACCTGCGAGTAATAAATACAATAACTGAAAAGTCTATATTTAATTTCCCGCAACCAAAGTATAAAATCGCGGTAAAGTTTTGACAAATAACGAAGTCCCGCCCGGCCTGTTTTTTTGGTAAAGTCGTGTTCATCCAGCAGGAACGGACCTCCCGGCGAGTTTGGATTCCAACTGTCCGATTCAAGGCCTTGACAATGGGCAATCCCAACTTTTCTAACCTGTCGCGAAACAACGGAACCGGATCCTAAGGAGAGGATGAACTGCCGAAATCCCTCAACGCGTCCAGCATACAATTCGCCCTGCACATTTGTATTCAATACAAATAGGACAACAGTCCCGAATTGACTGCTGGGTGCTGGATCAAGCTCCGCCTGTAAAATATCCTTTACGGTTAAGCCTTCTCCTTCTAGTAGTGTTAAAACCGCTCAGCTCAGATCCGTTTAGATACCAACTCGTCACTCCAGCTTGAGCTTCCTGGCCGTCTTAGCTACGTGCTCTCCCTGATATCGAGCTATGTCGAGCTCGTTCTCGCTCGGTTGCCTCGAACCGTCGGGGCCAGCCAACGTGGACGCCCCGTAAGGGGATCCACCGGATACTTCACTCAGGTTCATCAACTCACCTTTCTCGTAGGGGACGCCGACTACTACCATGCCCAGGTGGAACAAAGTCGTGTGGAAACTCGTTATCGTCGTCTCCTGACCACCGTGCTGGGTTGCAGTGGAAGTGAAGACGCTCCCCACCTTGCCGACGAGTTCGTTCTCCTGCCAGAGCCCGCCTGCCTGATCCAGGAAGTTCCTCATCTGAGCAGCCATGTTGCCAAACCTAGTGGGCGTCCCGAAAATTATCCCATCCGGCTCTACTAGTTCCTCAACTTCTATAGTGGGGACGTGATCGAACTGCTTTTTCGCCTCAAGGGCGCCCGATTCCTCCAGCGTTTCCTCCGGTACGATTTCGGGAACCTGATAGATATCGGCCTCGATCCCTTCCACCCGGCTCGCTCCTTCTTTTTCAGCTTCTGCCATTTTATACGTATGTCCATACATACTGTAAAAGACAACTCTAACGTGCGTGCTCATGGTAAATACCCCCTGATCATGGTAAATTCATTCCAAAGATGAACTGTTACCGAGACTTCGAACTATTTTCAATGGCTCAAGCAGGTTAAGCTTAGGTAGGCCTAATCTCAAATACAAGTTTAAATATGGAGTCGATAGCTCCCAAGAATTAATTTTTCTACAGTTAAACAGCTGAACCCCTTGAGCCAAGCCCGCGGATACTTCGGCAAGTTTTGGACCGGGGATAACTATATCTGCGAAAAGCAAAAAAATCGGAAAGGGAAGGAACTGTAAAAGGAAGGAGATCAAGTTTCAAAACTGGTATTTATACAAGGAATTCCGTGCGCACCGGAACCCTTTATTTTTCGGACCATTGAAATACCAGAAGAATCATTTTCAAAAAGGAAAACCCTCTATTACGTCTCTTCCAGCCGCCCCCCTTCTATACCTCCAGCTTCATCCTCTTCATGTACCCCTCAAACCCGAGCGACCGCCAGGCCTTTATTGCTTCCTCGCTTTTCGAACCGACGGAGAGCCGGATTACGTCGACCCCATGGTCGGCAAACCAGATCTTGAACCGTTCAAGAGCACGCCGAGCACCACCCATTTCCCTTGAATCCGGCTCGACGTAGGCGTCCGAGATCCGCCCTTCCCGCTCCGGCCTGACGAAGTACTTGGTCTCTTCTACGAGGCCGACAAAATAACCTTTGAGCTTCTCGTTTCCATCCAGGACCAAGACCATCGCTTCGGGATCTTCGAACCAACCTCCAAGCTTATCGCGGAAGTCCTCACGGGTACTCGAAGCCGGCAGGTAGTAGTCGTCTCTCTCGGCGTAGAGGTCGGCCAGTTTGCCATTTAACCTGACGATTTCCGACAGGTCGTCTTCTTTAGCTTTTCTCAACTTAAAGTCCATATTCACTCCCGCAAATTGGGTGAATTACAGAATTACACCTAAAAGCAATAATCCGACCAGTGTCTTGAGGAGACCAGGGTTCGATTTTAAACTCCAGCCTCGGTCGGCTCACCCGGCGCCCATTCTATTTTGTGATCAAGTCCGAGCTCTCTCATATCCAGGTAACAGTCCCTGTGATAGACATTCTCGTCCTCTCTAACGGCCATGTAATCGATATTCTCCCCGCACTCTTCACAGAAAACCGGCGGATCCTTGACGATGAATTTCCTGGGTTCTTTATTGGAGTGAACTTGCTGATCCGGCATTGTCAATCCTCCCGTTATTTTTGTTTCCAGTATATAGATTACCGTTCTCAATTCAAGTCCTGAGAGGGAAGAACTTAACCTCTCTCCGCGAAACAGCGGGGGGTGAGAGTTTGGACGAGTTCCTCCGTTACCTTACCCTTGCTCGGTAGCAAAACACCCAAAAGGAGAGTGAAAGAATATGGCTCCAGAAGAAAACGCGGGATTCGATCCCCGCGATATGGAACGTTCGGAAGAGGTCGATATAAAATTCAAGACGTCCGGCGATCACAGGACCGTTTACGCAAATGGTGTTTACGGAGGTATGACCTCACGAGGGGACATGCACATGGATTTTGTCACCGATCGGTCGGAACGACCGGACAAGCAGAGTTTCAAAATCAACAAGGACGGCAGTCTGGGGAGACAGGTGGGCGAGGAAGGTGGTGATGACGTAATCCGGGAGCGCCAGGTCAGCGTATTTCTCAAACCGGACAACGCTTTCAGTATAGCGACCTGGATGATAGCAAAATTACTCCCACCGAACGTCGAGCCGAAACACGTCGGTAAGGTACTCGAGGAGAACTTCGACATCAGCAAGTAGGAAGTGAAAAGCAGTAGAGAGTTCCGAGCCGGGAGTTTGGATTTTCTCTAATTTACGCTAACTTGTGGGCGGGGGTGATAAATTACAGGGTCGGGGTGTTAGAGGGCTTCATCGCTTTCCCTGAAATCGGGGAGGTGAGCCTCCATTCCCATCCACAGGTGTTACATACGGGTTTTCCGTTTGGCAGCCCCGACCGTTCTGTTCTTTCCCCTCTTCGGTTTTTTAGGCCCGAACCGGTGATCTCACGTATGACGAAGGGAGGTCATTCGGGTCCCTCCTAAACTTCACAGGTGAGTTGGAGTCATTGACACTCTCCCAAACATGGCCTAGCCTATATTTAGCTTAAAGTACGGGAAGGATTTTAGCCTGACTTTGACAATTTTCGCCTGAAGCTACCCTTAACCTTATTTCAGGGGGGATTATGCAGTTTCAGCAAATTAACCTATCGTTATTGACCGAAGAAGAGGGTGCCGATTCCTACAGCTTCGAGGGAATACCGCTCGGCCGTTCCGTGGACAAAAAGACGGATTCGGAAAGCTATCAGACCAGCGTGGAGATATATCGCACCGAAGAGGGCCTATTCATAATTTACGTCTCTTACCGGGAAAAAGACGGGGAAATTAATTTCGCAGACGTGGCGAGTACGGATAGCCTTGACCTGGGCTCGGTCCGAGCAGCGTTAAAAGAGGCCGATATCTACCCGGGGACTTTTTACAGCGAAGCTATCTACCACTCGTTCAATTCATTGAAAAAGCTCGAGTAGGAAATAAGATCGAGGATGGGGGGGCAGTTTTCCTGGAACTCAGCGTTGTTCGGAGCCGGGCTGATCTCGGCGGTCTTCCGTTTCCCTCTCCTGAATGTGCGGCCCTGCCTGAAAAGAGATGGCCTTTGTATTGATAAAACTATCCACCACTTTTCTTCGGCCGGAGTAAAGCAGCCTCTGAAGCGTACCACGGGATATATCCATCTTCTCGGCCGCTTCCGACTGATTCATCCCTTCTTTATCGCATAGCCGCATGGCCTCAAGTTCGTCCAGCTCGACTTCGGTCATCGGCAGCTGATTCATCGGAGTTCCAGCGGGTTTAAATACCTCCGATCCCTCGAACTTTCGACAGCGACGAGACTTCTTTCTCCTTGGCATGGCAACTAAAAATATATTGAATTATCCAGGAGTCTGCAACATGAAAGGTCGTGCCTTTTTGCAACTGCCCCATGGAAAAGTTATTCTTTCTTTCAAACAATGAGGAACTCCAATGAGTGACGGAAAAAAAGTTTTAACGGTCATATTTGTCCTTTTAACCTTGGCTTTGACGTCCCTGCAGATTACGAGAAGGGTTACGTGGGACGAAAACAGCAAAAACTATTCCATCATTACCGGTTATCGCGACCTCTCCCGCGCGGCTTCCCTTTACGGGGAAACTGAGGTAGAGCTGGCCGAGAGGTTACAGGAAAAAGGGTTAAACCTGGTCCTGTTCAAAACCGACCTGGTCAAAGACGGGGAACTGAACTCGCCCGAAGCCGCGGCCAAACTCCGGAGAGCAGGTTTAGGAGTTGGTCTGGAAGCCCAGAACCTTCAAATAGCCGGCCACACCGAGTTCATGAACCTCCTGCAAACCATGAAGGAGCTTGAGCCCGCTTACCTGCTGCTCCGGGGGATCGGTGCCGTCGATATCCCTCCTGCTCTGACCGACTGGATGAAAAAACATCAGGTCGTTCTGGGAACGGTCGAGTTCAGAAACCAGGGGACGACGAGAGATCTGGTAGAGGAATTCGGCTTCGATCACGTACGTCTGCACCGGGTTTTTGACGAAGAAACCGGGACGCTGACGGAAACGGAAAGAGTAGCCAGGTACGTACGTGCCGTAGAGGAACGAAACATCGGGGCTATAGAATACCGGTTACCTTTAGACGTCGGAGCCAACGAACAGCTGAACCCCCTCGGGTCGATCCGGGAAGAACTGGGCGATCTCGGCTACAGGTCAGTCCCTCCGGACCAGGCAAAAGGTACGGGAGGAATACCTGGTTCTCCATTCTGGCTAACTCTCCTCCTCATCGTTTCTTCCATAGGTGCCGGAGTGCTTATACTGATAATGGGTAGACAGCTGCGGATGAGAACCCTGCTGGGCGCGGTTCTTCTCTTATTTATCGCTGTCGGAGCAGGTCTTATCGCGATTCCGGTTCTGACGAAGCAAGTCGCCGGTCTTGTTATCGCACTCGCTGCTCCCCTCCTCGCTTTTCTACTCTTGAGAAGGTACGGGCTAACGGTACGTTCAAGTTCCGTACCCGGGGCTACTTACCTGGACTTCCTGGGTATTTCGTTATTTTCCACCTTCGCCGGGCTTGTCGTGTCGAGCATTTTCCTGGATGAACTTTTTCTCCTGAAACTATACCAGTTCCGGGGGGTAAAGGTATCCCTCTTTCTCCCGTTGGCTTTCCTGGTAGTGCTGGCCTTCTATTCCGGAGAATTCAAAGTCTCGGATATACGTTTTAGTTACGGAAAAATTCTGGCAGGATTGGCTATGCTTGGTCTGTTTTTCTTTTTGCTCGTCAGAAGCGGTAACTTCAACTTCCTCAGGACCACTGACCTGGAGGAAGCCCTCCGGAGGTGGCTTGATTCGGCCTTTTTCATCAGGCCCCGATTCAAGGAATTTTTGATCGGCCACCCAGCCATGATCGCCTGGCTTTACCTGTCCGGCCATCACAGGGACCGATTCCAGTTTTGCAAGTTAGGGTTCTTCGTATTAGGATTTATAGGTCAGATCTCAATTATCAATACGTTCGTTCACGTTCATACCCCCATAACCGTATCCCTGATCAGAACGGCAAACGGTCTGGCCGGGGGGCTAATACTGGGAACGGGGCTTCTCGTTCTTATCGTGTGGGGTGTATATCTCTGGAACCTTCAAAAAAGATAACGATCTCCGGATACTACGGCTTCGGCAACCTGGGTGACGAAGCCATTCTGAGTTCTATCGTCTCCTCAATTTATGACCGGTTCGATTCTGACACCGTGGAGATCGTCGTTCTCAGTAACGACCCAGAAAGAACCGAGGAAGAACACGACGTACGAGCTGTCGACCGCTGGGGCCCGCTGGGGCTGATCCGAACAATGCGGAGAACCGACGTACTTATTAGCGGTGGTGGTGGCCTATTTCAGGACAGGACCAGCTCGTTTTCCCTCTGGTACTATCTGGGAATAATCTATCTCGCGAGGATATTCGGCATTCCCGTTTACGTCGTCGGTCAGGGTCTCGGACCGATAAACAGGCGGTATAACAATTACCTGCTTTCGGATGCACTCTCCCGCGTAGAGGGCTTTCTGGTCAGGGACGAGCGGAGCGTCGAACTGCTGGAATCCCTCGGTATAAACGATGAGAAAATTCTTCTGGGAAGCGACCTAGCTTTTCTGCTCTCACTGGAGCGAGAAGACCGGGACGACTACCTGTCCCAGCCGGAAGGGGATATAGTAGCCGCGGCACTGAGGGACGACGTCAACGGTAGAACGGACGTGTTGAGAGCCGTATCCAGCGGCCTGGAGATGCTTAATCAGGAGTACGATGCCACAATCGTCATTTTTTCGTCCGAGTCACCTGCCGACAGACAGCTTAACTCGGACCTGCAATCTTACACGGATGCCCCAACCAGAGTACTGGACGTCGATCACTTATCCCCCGGCCAGTTAATTGACATGATGGAGGACCTGGACCTTGTCATTGCGGGCCGGTTACATACGCTTATATTTTCCTTTATCAGCAAGGTACCCGTTCAGGGCATAAGCTACGATCCAAAGATGGACTCGTTGATGGAGGAGGTCAACGACCCGGACGAGGGGGTCGATTTTTCCCTCTGGCATCCGGAAGAGCTAATCGAAGGGACCGAATACCTGGCGGACCTGAAAGAAACTTACGAAAGCAAAGAGAAGTTAAAAATAGCGGCCGGTCAGGTCCGGGAGGTTCAAACGGAAGAAGCGGAGAGGGGATTGGATCTGGCTCTGGACTGGATCGAAGAGGAGCTGGAGGACAGACGTGAAAAGTTCCGGGGCTGAGCCTCCACTCCACGAGCCAGTAATGGTCGAGGAAGTTATGAACCAGCTCGAACCAGGGAGGAAAGGAGAGGGAACCTTTTTAGACGGCACCACTTCCACCGGAGGACATGCTAAGGAAATAGCAAGGGAACTCGGCTCAGAGGGGACTCTTATCGGCCTCGATCTCGACGTTTCCGCCCTGGAGGTAGCAAGCGAGAGGCTGAAGGCATTCCCACCCGAGGTGAAGCTTTACCGCGCCAACTACCGCGATATGGAAGAGGCTCTGGAGCTGGCTAACGTAGAAGCCGTAGATGGAGTTACGCTCGACCTTGGCTTCTCGACTTTTCAGGTCGAAGACCCGGAAAGGGGGTTTTCTTTCCAATCCAGCGGTCCACTGGACATGAGAATGAACCGGGAAGCCGACAAAACCGCAGAAGAAGTGGTCAATGAATACCCGTTCGAGGAGCTAAAGGATCTTATTCTCCGTTATGGCGAGGAGGGCTGGGCCGACGGGATCGCCCGGGAGATCGTCAAAAGACGAAAAGAAAGGAGGATAACTTCGACGGGACAGCTAGTCGAGGTTATCGAATCGGCATTACCGGAAGGTGAAAAGAGGCGCCGGAAACTCCACCCGGCGACCAAAACCTTTCAGGCCCTGAGGATCGAAGTAAACGACGAGCTGACGAACCTCGAAGAAGGCCTGGAAACGGCATTCGGCTGCCTTCGGCAGGGAGGTACCCTGGTCGTGATCTCCTACCATTCCCTGGAGGACCGAAGGGTAAAAAGGTTTTTCAACAATAAGGAGAAGGACTGCATCTGCCCGCCGGATCTTCCCGTATGTCGGTGCGATAAAGAGAAAGAAGCTGAGATTACTGCCGACGGGATAACGCCCGACGAAGAAGAGATCGAGAAAAATCCAAGAGCCAGGAGCGCCAGGTTGAGAGCTGTAAAAAAACTGGTACGGAGTTAATTAATATGATAAATTTGCCAAACGGTTTACCTCGCTGGTTGAACCTGGTCCTCCTCACTCTCATAGTTCTCTCTCTGATCTTTCTCTACCTCTGGCAGGGCTGGCAGGTAATTTATCTCCAGCGGAGAGTAGATCAACTGGACGAGGAGTTAAAGCCACTGAGGGAGAGAAAGAAGGAGTTACTAATGGATAGAGCCCGTTACTTCTCCTACGAACGAATAGAAAGGATAGCCAAGGAAAGGTTCGGCATGGTCGAACCGGAGATCTCCGAAGAGAAGGAAACTTCCGAATGAACAAGATCAAAATCCGATGATAAACAAGAGGAGGTTCTGGTTCATCGGGGTTCTGTTTCTGGCAGGGATCGGCCTCGTAATCTGGAGGCTCGTCTCGATACAGATCCTTGAAAGAGAAGTCTGGAAAAACAGGGCAGAAGCCGTCCACGAGAAAAAGGTGACGGTACCACCGGAAAGAGGGAGAATTTACGACCGGAACGGAAATATACTCGCACTAAACCGGGCGGCCTACTCTATCGCCGTGGATTCCTATAACATGTCCCGGCCGGAATTGCTTATCAATATACTGAGCCAGGAGCTGGAAATACCCCGGAGCGAGGTGGAGTCGCTCGTCTACCGACAATCCTACTTCACCTGGATAGACAGGACGGTAAGTTACGAAACGGGTAACCGGATAAAGCGGCGAGTAGAGAACGCCGATATCGAAGGGTTGATTCTCCTCGATTCGACGAAAAGAGCCTATCCTCACGGGGAACTGGTCGGCTCGATTGTCGGGTTTACCGGGGTCGACGGCCAGGGGCTGGCCGGCCTGGAGTACTCCCTCAACGATACTCTGGAAGGCGAACCGGAGGTAAAGAGACTGACTTACGGGGCAAATAGAGCTCCCTACAGACAGAGAACCCTGGTCGAAGGTCGACAGGGCTACGACGTACAGCTGACAATGGATCTGAGGATTCAGCACGTTCTCAGGCAGGAGCTAAAGGAAGGCGTGGACCGATTCGAAGCAAAACGGGCCTGGGGCGTCGTCATGGACCCGGAAACCGGGGCCGTCCTTGGAATGACGCAGAACCAGGGTTTCGATCCCAACAACTACAAAAGTTACGACCCCGACCAGAGGAAGAATATCCCCGTGACCAATTCTTTCGAGCCGGGCTCGATACTCAAGGTGTTCTCGGGCCTGGCTGCTCTTGATTACGGGGTAGTAGAACCGGATTCGGAAGTAAACGGTGACTCACCAATCGTCCTCCACGGCCACCCGATCAACAACGCACAGTACCGGGATTACGGAACCGTACCGTTCACCGAAGTCATCAAACACTCTATAAACACGGGAATAATCAGGGTTTCCCAGCAGCTCGGGGAGAAACGGCTCTACGATTTCCTGAACGACGCAGGGTTCGGTAGAAAAACGGGAATCGAACTATCAAGCGAGCAGTCGGGCCAGCTGGATCACTTTAGCCAGTGGTCAGGGCTTTCGATCGGTTCGATTCCGATCGGACAGGGTATGACGGTCACATCCATACAGCTGGCAAGCAAGATGGCCGCAGTTGCCAATGGAGGCAGCCTGGTCAGGCCAACCCTGGTTAACCGAGTCGAAGGCCCGGATGGAGAGACGATCGAACAACTAAAAGGCGGAACCAGCAGCGGAAGGATCGCCGGCCCAAACTCGGTTAAAGAAATGAAAGATATGCTCCGTCTGGTAGTAGAAGAAGGCACCGCACCGTACGCAGCGATTCCGGGATACGAGGTCTCAGGAAAGACCGGAACGGCCCAGAAGGCAGAAGGTGGTTCCTACCTACCTGATAAGTATATATCTTCTTTTGCCGGTTTTTTCCCGAAAGATGATCCTGAATACTTAATCCTGATCGTAATTGACGAAGTCGGTACAACGCCGGTCTGGGGGGGAGCAACCGCGGGTAAAGTATTCCGAGAGGTAGGAACGAGGTTGATTTCCATGACGGAATAGCGAGAACTTTTCACCGGGGTTCCTCACAGAACCCAGTCCGAAAGTTGCCTTTTTTCATTCACTGGTTAAAATAATTTTAGGAGGGGAAAGAAAATGAAAAAGTTCCTGTCGGAAAGAGTAAAAAACACGAGCCGATCCGCAATTCGGGAAGTACTAAAATTTACTCAGGACTCCGAGGTAATATCTTTTGCAGGGGGATTGCCCAAGCCCGAAACCTTTCCCAGCGAGAGCCTGGCGGAATCAGCAACGAGGCAGATAACTGATAACTACCAGAAGTCACTTCAATACGGGACTACCGAGGGGGTAGTTGAATTCCGTGAAGAGATGATCGATTGGTTAGGGAACTTTGGGCTTGAGCTGGAGCTGGAAAACGTAATCTCGACCAATTCCTCCCAGCAAGCAATCGACCTCGTATGTAAGACCTTTCTTGACCCTGGAGACGTCCTGTTCTGTGGTCTTCCAACCTACCTGGGGGCGGTTCAGGCGTTTTCTACCTTTCAGTCGGAGCAGGTGGGCGTCCCGCTCGAGGAAGACGGGATGGACTTACAGGCCCTGGAGGAGAAGATAGTCGAAACGCAGGAGAACGGAAAGAGCGCGAAGTTCATTTACGTCATACCGGATTTTCAGAATCCCGCCGGAGTTACCATGAGCAAAACAAAACGGGAGCGGATTGTCGAAATAGCCGATAAACACGAGCTCCTGATAATCGAGGATACGCCCTATTTCGGGGTTCGGTTCTCCGGGGAGTTCAAAAGACCGATAAACACCTACGACGAGACTGGCCGGGTCATAACGCTGGCTTCACTGTCAAAAATTCTCTCCTCGGGAATGCGGCTGGCAATCACGGCCGGTCCAGCCAACTTAATCAGAGAACTGGTAACGATGAAACAGGCAACCGACCTCTGTACATCCACGACAACCCAATGGATCGCAGCTGACTGGTTAAAGGAAAACGACCTCTCGGAACACCTGGAGCAACTTCAGGGTTATTACAGGGAAAACCGGAATACCATACTGGAAACCATGGAGAGGGACTTTCCGGATCACGACGAACTCTCCTGGACCGAGCCAAACGGCGGCCTCTTCGTCTGGGTAACGCTGCCGGAAGGGCTCGATTCCCAGGAACTGTTCGAGAAAGCAGTGGACGAAAAGGTGGCTTTCGTACCCGGCCATAACTTCTACGTAAACGACGGTGGAAGAAATACAATGCGGCTATCTTACTCTCTGCTTACCCCGGAGAGGATAGAGGAAGGGGTAGGACGTCTCGGCAACGTCATAAAAAAGGAGCTGGAATCAGTTCCCGGCTAAACACAATTATTTCTGGTGTTGAACCAAAAACTTCACATTAAAAGGGGTGGGAAAATGCCGGTTCGCGCTAAGGTTTTAGTAGTAATAATGGGTTTGGCTATACTTCTCTTCGGGGCCAGCTCGGTCCTCGGAGTTTCCGTAGACGAATTAGAAAAACGGGCGAATTCGGAATTCATTCCGGAATTACGGGTGGCTGCTTCGAAAGCGTTGACGAGGAAATACGTCCGGGAGGAGTTCCGGGCCTCCAGGCTGGAGGATATAGCGATCGGGGCGAGAACCGAAGAATTGAAGGATGCCGCAATCCGTGCGCTATCGATAAAATTCGAGGACGCAGAAAGAGTTGGTTCCTTAGAGGAGGCACTCGAAAAATCAAAGAATCTAGAAAAAACCGTCAAAGAGGGGAAAACAGAAGAACGCAGGGAAGCAGCGAGCCGGTCTTTGGGGATTTACTACCTCGCTTTCAACCTGAACGAAATCGATGGTTATTCCTTAGAAAAACTGGAAGAAATGGTGAAGGAGAACGAATTCCAGGGTCTACGTGAGGCAGCAGCAACCGCCCTTGAATCGATTTACCCTAACCACTACTCGGCGGATGAATTGAAGGAGTTGATCCGTAACAGCGAGCACGAACTGATAAAGAGAAGCGGGGCCGGGGGGCTGGCAATTCGTTATTATAGCCGCATATCTCCAGATATGTCTCTTGAAGAGTTACGAGAAATTGCCTCCGACCCGGAGGAAAACGTCTGGCTAAGAGAAGCCGCGGGAATCGCCTATGGCGAGCTGGCAAAGGGGAAGGTAAATCCGGGTGAGCTAAGGGAATTAGCGAGAAAGGGAGAGACGAAAGAGATCCGCAAAGGGGCCGGGAAAGCCTGGTCAAAAGCTTTGTCCGGGTCGGATAGGACACAGGCCAAACTGGAGCGGATGGCAGGTGCAGCTACCGGCTTCGCCCCGAAAGCCTACCGGTCGGCAATAATTTCCGCACTTACGGATAGAATTTTGGCAGAAGACATGGACAACGGGGGTAAGTAGCATGAAAAATACGATGGGAAAGGGGCAGGCGACCGCTCTATACCTCACCTTGATAGCTGGGGCGCTAATCCTGTTGTGTGTCGGGGGTGTCGCCCGACAGGGAACGGTCCCCGAAGAACCGCTGGTCGTACCGATCGGGGAGACGGATGAAATCTGGGAAATGAGCGATCTATCGCCCGGGGAAACCGGCGGTAGAGTGAAGTTCTCAGCTGAACGGTTTCCGGAGACTTTTAACGATCTGATCGCCGATTCAAAACCCTCTACGGATGTAACTAGGATAATAATGGGATCCGGACTTGTCGCCGAAAACCCGGTAAACGGGAGAATAACTCCAGCTCTGGCAAAATCCTGGTCCGTTTCCGAGGACGGATTAACCTACACTTTCACTCTTCGAGAAGGCTTGAAGTTTTCGGACGGTAAACCACTGACGGCCGAGGACGTCGTGTTTACGTACGAAGAGCTGGTCTTCAATTCAGATGTGGATACCGAAAAGAGGGATCTAATCCGGATCAATAACGAGCTACCCGAAGTAAAAAAGGTCGACGAATACAGGGTTCAATTCACGCTGCCGGAACCTTTCGGTCCTTTCCTCAGCCGGGTCAGCACCGGTATTTATCCGAAACATAGGCTGGAGGATTTAACTGGAGACGAGTTCAACAGCTCCTGGGGAAGAGAGACGGCCGAGGAAGCACCGGAAGAGATCGTCGGTGCCGGGCCATTCCAGCTGGAGAAATTTATCCCGGGTGAGGAAATAGTAATGAGCCGGAACCCTTACTACTACAAAACCGACCCAGAAGGAACTCAGTTGCCTTACCTGGACAGTTACAGGGTCCTAAAGGTGAAGGACAACGACATCGAATTCCTTAAATTCAAAAGCGACGATACGGACTTGCTCCGGCCCCAGATCGAGGACATGCCCTATCTGTTGAGCCAGCAGGACGAAGAAAATTGGAGAGTGGATACTGGTGAAGGAGATTCAGGAGCCCCAATGAGCGCCGAGTTTATCACTTTCAACTGGGAGACAGAGGATAAAGAACTGGCCGAGATATTCCGGAGCCCTAAATTCCGCAAAGCCGTTTCAGTGTCGATTAACCGGGAGGAGATATTTAAGGATGTATACAATAGCTTCGGAAAATTCCAGTACGGCCCCATCTCGCGACTATCTCCCTATCATAAAGAGAACATGAAAGAGGTTCTGCCTTATGAATTCGATCCGGAAAAAGGCAACCAATTGCTGGAGGAACTGGGAATTACTGATGGGGACGGCGACGGAACTCGCGAACTGGACGGCAGCAAACAGGCCGAATTCGAGATTATAGTAAACGGAGGCAACCGGGTAAGAACCCAAATAGGGGGAATCATTGCAAAAAACCTGAAAGAGTTAGGGCTTGAAGCCAAAGTAAATTCGTTGGAGTTCGAAGAATTTTCTTCCCGGCTGATACGGGGGAACTACGAAGCGGGAATCGTTAGCCTTTTAACCAATCCCGCGATACCCGAAACCCTCGCCGATATCTTTGAAACGAGCGGACCTCTTCACCTCTGGCATACGGGAACCAAAATAGAGCCGGCAAGCTGGGAAAAAGAGGTCGACAGGATCTTTCGGCAGGGATTGAAGGCTAATTCTTTCCAGGAAAGGAAGAGGTATTACGACGAGTTCCAGGAATTATATGCAAGGAAGCTTCCGATAGTCTACATCGCAGGAGAAAGCTTTCTCTACGCAACGGATGACGACCTTCGAAACACTGATGAGTTCAGCAGGATCGGAACTTTCCCGGACTTCGCCGAGTACGTCTGGGTAGAAAAATAAAAAAAGGGGGAGCCAAGCAGCTCCCCCTACTGAATCTATTTCCTTAGATCAGTAATTATTCTTCCGAATCGTTATCCAGTTCAGCTTGTGCAGCAGCAAGTCGCGCAATCGGTACCCTGAACGGTGACGCACTGACGTAATCAAGTCCGACTTCTTTAGCTATTTCGATCGAAGCCGGGTCTCCTCCCTGCTCGCCGCATATACCGACGGACAGGTCCTCATTAGTACTCCTTCCCCGTTCGGTAGCCATTTCCATGAATTCGGCGACTCCCTGGCCGTCGAGCGTCTCAAACGGGTTGTCCTCCAGTACCTCTTCTTCAAGGTACTCTTCGAGGAACTTCCCGGCATCGTCCCTGCTGTAACCGAACGTCAGCTGGGTCAGGTCATTGGTACCGAAGGAGAAGAACTCCGCGTCCTCGGCTATCTCGTCGGCAAGGACACAGGCCCTCGGAATCTCTATCATCGTGCCTATTTCGTATTCCAGTTCGGCACCAAGGGATTCCAGGACCTCTTCAACTACTGACTCTATCGAATCCCGGACCCGTCTCATCTCCTCGGGTTCCCCGACAAGGGGTACCATGATCTTCGGTTTGATGTCTACCCCTTCTTCCTGCAGGTTTGCCGCCGCGCGAGCGATGGCCTCTACCTGCATCTCGTAGATCTCCGGCATAGTGATTCCCAGACGGCATCCACGGTGACCGAGCATCGGGTTGAATTCCTCGAGTTCCTCCAGTTTGCCTTTGACCTCGGCCGGTTCCATGCCGGATTCCGAAGCAAATTCAGCTATCTCGTCCTCGGACTCGGGCAGGAATTCGTGAAGCGGGGGATCGAGCAGCCTGATTATCACAGGCAGGCCTTCCATTTCTTCGAGGATTCCCTCGAAGTCTTCCTCCTGAAAGTCGGCCAGTTCGGCCAGGTACTCTTCTCGTTCTTCCCTGTCCTCGGCCATGATCGTCTGCCTTATGTACGGTAAACGGTCGTCACCAAAGAACATGTGCTCCGTGCGACAGAGACCGACACCTTCTGCGCCGTAGTCCCTGGCTTTGCCTGCGTCCTCGGGCGTGTCAGCGTTGGTCCTCACGCCGAGCTCGCGTACGTCGTCCGCCCATTTCATCAGCGTCTCAAAGCTTCCGCCCATCTTTGGCTCGACGGTCGGCACCTCACCGAGCATGACTTCCCCTGAAGTACCGTCAATGGAGATGTAATCGCCTTTTTCAACGGTTAATCCATCAACCTCGAACTTTTCAGCGTCGTAGTCGATATCAAGCGCACCGCATCCGGCAACGGCTGGCTTACCCATTCCCCGTGCAACTACCGCAGCGTGAGAAGTCATGCCTCCACGGGAGGTCAGTACGCCTTCTGCTGCTTCCAGACCGTCTATGTCCTCCGGGGAAGTTTCGGTTCTGACCAGTATAACGTCTTCTCCGTTCTCGCTCTTCTCTACTGCCTCGGCAGCAGTAAATACTACCTCTCCAACTGCAGCGCCGGGAGAAGCATTGATTCCTTCAGCCAGTACCTCTTTATCGGCTTCTTTGTCAAACGAGGGGTGGAGAAGCTGATCAAGTGATTCCGGTTTTATCCGCTGTACTGCTGTTTCCTTGTCTATCAAACCCTCTTCGGCCATGTCAACTGCAATCTTTACTGCGGCTTTCGTCGTTCGCTTGCCCGTCCTGGTCTGCAGCATGTAGAGGTCGGAATCCTCGACCGTGAACTCTACGTCCTGTACATCCTGGTAATGTTCTTCCAGCTTCTGGAAGATCTCTTCCAGCTCGTCCCAGGCTTCCGGCATCTCGTCCTTTAGCGTCTTTATGTCCTTGGGCGTCCTGACACCGGCCACGACGTCCTCTCCCTGGGCGTTATTCAGGTACTCGCCGTAGCGCTTCTTTTCGCCCGTGGAGGGATTTCTGGTAAAGGCAACACCGGTGGCGGAGTTCTCGCCCGAGTTACCGAATACCATCGTCTGGACATTGACTGCCGTTCCCAGAGCGTCGTGAGGGAGATCGTTTATATTGCGGTACTTGATTGCCCTCGGGTTGTTCCAGGAACCGAATACGGCATCTATAGCACCCCAGAGTTGATCCATCGGATCCGTCGGGAACTCTTCGCCCAGGTTCTCCTCGTAGATCTCCTTGAACTTATCTACGACTTCCTTCAGGTCATCTACGTCGAGATCCGTATCGTTCTCCGCGCCCTTTTCTTCTTTGATTTCTTCCAGGGCTTCGTCGAATTCCCTCGCATCTATTCCCTTGACTACTTCGCCGTACATCTGGATCAATCGGCGGTAAGAATCCCATCCGA
>CAZWZR010000016.1:0-16050 GCA_964638365.1 uncultured Thermotogae bacterium
CGATGATCGAACCGGCTACATCGAGGTATCGCTGTGCCCTGTCCCTCTCTTTTTCTATCTTTGTCTCGGCCTTTTTGCGTGCGGTAACGTCATCGGCTATACTCAATACTAAGCGTCTTTCGCCAACTATTGCCTCGCCAATCGGAGCAGAGCTGAAATCCCAAATTCTCGTCCCTCCTTCCTTTGTCCGGATTTCGTATTCCCCTTCGTCAATCCGCTCTTCAAGTTCATATAGCTTTTCGATATGTTCTGTAACATTATTTCTGGCTTCTCCAAAAGCCTTCTCAGTCCAATCAGAGATGGTGGAAATATTTTCTCTTTCATAACCTGTTATGTTCAGCCACCTATCGTTTATTGCAACCACCTGACCGTCCTCGGCATGGATCATCATGGGGTGCGGAGCAAGCTGGAAGACCTGTCTGAACTGCTTTACTGCTTTCTCCAGTTTTTCGTTGGCTTCTTTGCGCTCGGTGATGTCTCGGTTAATCGACAGGTTGGCTTGCTTCCCCTGGTACTTTATCGGACTAACCACAACCTCGGTCCAGTACTCATCACCGTTCTTTCTCAGTTTTTTCTCAGTAAAGCTTACCGTTTCACCCCGGGATAGTTTCCGGTCTGCCTCCTCTAAGTCAAAATCGGGTGGGGGGTATAAAGACAGGTCTTTTATCATATTCATCCCTACTAGCTCATCCCGAGAGTAGCCTGTTTGCTTTACTGCGGTAGAGTTAACCTCCAGTATCTTTCCATGATCCTCTCCTCCCATTGCCAGTATAAAGACGGCGTCGCCGAGTTCCTCGAAGTACTTGTGGTATCTTTCCCTGCTCTGCTTCAATTCCTCTCTCGTTTCGACCTGACCCGTAATATCCTCGATAACGCTTACCATTCCGTCGAATTTGCCGTCATCGTCAAACAGCGGACTGGCGTTTATAGATAGAAGTCTATGTTTCCCATCTGGTCGCTCAATAGCAAATCTTACATCGAAAACCGGATCCCTGGTGTTCTTTACTTGTTGGAAAGGAAGTTCTTCCTCGGGAAACTCGTTACCCTCGAAGTCGGTTATTTTCCAGTTTGGGTCGTTGTAAGTACGGTTCTGTATCTCAGATTTCTCTAGACCCAGAAGTTCTTCAGCTTTACTGTTGGCATAAACGTAGTTGCACTCTCTATCTACCTTTGTAACGGCAGCGGGGCTAATTTTAGCGAGATTTTCAAAAGAGATGCCTTCTGGAGTGTTCCCTTCAGTCACGCAACCACCCCCTTAACTAGCTAAAATGGAAGCATTTCTCGTTTACCCTGCCTCACTGCAATTTACAATAGGCAAGTTTTTTGAGATAGTCAATTAATCAAGACCTAAAAATTAGAACGACCTTTTCAAAGAGGAGAAACGTGATTTGATATCTTCTCCTGGCCGGGTGTTTGGGCAAACCAGGTTTGTATGAGGAGTCTTTTTCAGACGATGAAAAAGCGAATAAGGGTGTGCTAAACCCTCCGGTATTTTTACGAGATACCTCTGATCCTGGGAGGGTCCTTAAAATTCTTGCTATTAGTCTTTTTTATACCAATCACCCTCTCCGAACCAGGTATAAAATTCGTGGGGTGGAGCATCTCTTACGTAGGTTCCTGCTGATCTATTGTTATCCAGATAAACTTTTCGGAAATTACCTCCTATTGCATTTCCCAAATTACTAAAATATACATCATCTCCTATTTTTACGGTAGTTAAATTGTTACCTTCAAAAGCTTCGAAGCCGATTCTCTGCACCTTATCCGGTATTTCAACCGCCGTCAAATTGTTATTCTTGAATGCCTCGTATCCAATTATCTCGACGCTATCCGGAATCTCTACAGAGGTCAGCTCGTTAAAACCGAAACCACTGAGGTATTTTACTCCCTCTGGTAACTCCAGAGCGGTTATCTGATTGCCTGCAAAAGCCTTACTGCAGACCTTTTTCACGCTGTCGGGCATCTCCACCGCTGTTAAGCGGTTACACTCGAACGCTGAAACCCCAATTTTCTCCAATCCGTCCTGAATGTTGACTGTCTCGATTCGATTATCAAAAAACCCTTGATATTTGATCTGTTTTACACTCTCAGGTATTTCAATGGAAGATAAATCGTTTGACTTGAATGAGGCTTCGCCTATTAATTCTACCCCTTTAAATATCTCCACTGAAAACATGTCGTTATGCCAGAATGCTCCCTTTTCAATTCTTTCCACGCTTGCCGGTATCTCCACGGATCTTAAGGCGTTTCCCCAAAAAGCCCTTTCTTCAATGACTTCCACGCTATTGGGAATTTCTACTGACGTGAGTCCCTGGTAGGCAAATGCTCCCGCTCCGATGACCTTTACCTCAACACCGCCTAACTCAGAAGGGATAACTACTTTCAAACCTCCAGCGGTATCGTATCCCGTTATTTCGCCCGCATTGCTATTAAATTCAAAGTACTCTCGCTGGCTGGCCAATTCTTCTTCACGATTATTCGGCGTTCCTTTTTCGATATTTTTCTTGACCATAATTATCCCGCCTCACTCGTATTATAGACCCAAGGAAGAAAAAAACCAAAATTCAAGGGAAAAGAGAATCGGTAAATTGTGAGGAGGGGCGATGACATCGCCTGCCTAATGTTTATGAAGGATTTAATTCGGAGAGCTTCCATGCTCATTTTCTGATGGGAAAAGAAAGGTTGGCGGAGGAGGTGGGACTCGAACCCACAGGGCCATTCGGCCTTACCGGTTTTCGAGACCGGCTCCTTGCCAGATTCGGTCACTCCTCCATTCACGATTCTATAGTAGCGCCGCAGGTTCTCGAGTTCAAGCCGGATTTCCGGCGAACCCTGTAAAAAATTGTAAAAGCGTCAGCTTGTTGATAAAATAATTTAAACTTACGAGGTAACTCTCTTGAAGAAGATAGGAGGGGGAGAATGTCGATACTGATTGACGGTTCATCGAAAGTACTGGTGCAAGGGATAACCGGTGGCGAAGGGGAGTTTCATAGCGCCCGTATGAAGGACTATGGCACGGACGTCGTGGCTGGCGTAACCCCGGGCAAAGGTGGAAAAGATATCCAAGGTATCCCTGTATACGATAGCGTTAAACAGGCAAGTTCGGATTTTTCGATTGACGCCTCAGTGATATTTGTTCCCGCCAAATTCGCCAGGGACGCCATCTTTGAGTCAGTGAAGAACGGTATAGAGCTGGTAGTCTGTATAACGGAAAACATACCGGTTCATGATATGGTAGAAGTTTATCATTACGTAAGGAACTTCACTAAATCTACTCTGATCGGCCCTAATTGTCCGGGGATTATTTCTCCCGGGAAGAGCAAGATCGGGATAATGCCAGGGGACGTATTTCGCGAGGGGAGTGTAGGCATAGTTTCCAGGAGCGGGACGCTAACATACGAGATATCTTCCGAGTTGACCGATGCCGGGTTGGGTCAATCCACTGTTGTTGGGATTGGTGGAGATCGAATAGTTGGTACTGATTTCGTGGAAGTAGTCTCTGCGCTTGACGAAGATTCGGAGACCGATTTAATCGTTCTCGTGGGTGAAATCGGCGGATCCGACGAAGAACGGGCAGCCGAATTTATCTCGGAAAACGTGTCTACACCTTCTGTTGCCTATATCGCCGGTTTTAGTGCACCCAAGGGTAAGAGAATGGGTCATGCCGGTGCTATAGTCTCAGGTGAGGAAGGTACTGCCGAATCCAAGGCCGAGGCGCTCAATGGTGCCGGGATTCCGGTTGGGCGAAGCCCGGCCGAGTTAGCGGAACTTGCTCAAGAGGCAATACGTTAATCCGTTACACAGGGTATTCGTTCCGTTAACTTCCTGTTGAATGTGTCCTAAACAGTACCTCCCGCTTCTATGATCGTCTCTGCCCCTTCTTCAAGTGAGCTGGCGGCTGAGATCCCGTTTTCTTTTAGTATCTTCCTGCCCTTTTCTTCGTTGGTACCAGTTAATCTGACTACCAGGGGTAGATCGCCTTTGGTGTTCTCTAGTGCTTGGACCATACCGGTGGCTATTTCATCGCAGCGAGTAATGCCCCCAAATATATTTACAAAGACCCCTTTGAGGTTCTTCTTTTCGGTAACTATTTCATAGGCCTCTTCCATTAGTTTGGCGTCGGCACCGCCACCGATATCGAGAAAGTTCGCGGGTTCGCCCCCCTTCTGGCTCAGCACGTCGAGAGTCGACATAACAAGACCGGCACCGTTTCCAATTACTCCGAAGCTTCCGTCCAGCTCGACGTACTGAAGGCCGGCCGCTTCCGCTTTTCTTTCCAGTCGGGTTTTGTCGCCCCCTGAAACCCCTTCAGGAAGTATCTTTTCTATTTTCTCGGAAGCCCTCGTGTCGTCGTCTATTTTGACCTTCGAATCAAGCGCAAGTAACTTCCCCTTTTTCGTCAAAGCAGCTGGATTGATTTCGACGAGGGTAGCTCCGTATTCCTCATAAGCCGAAAAGAGCTTCTCCACAAGTCGGTAAAAATCACCGAAGTTTTGATCGTTTACTCCGGCTCGGTAGAGCACTTCTCTTATGGTGTAAGGTTGTAAACCGATCAGCGGGACGGGAGATACTTCATAAATGGATTCGGGGGTTTTTGCGGCTACTTCTTCAATGTCGACGCCGCCCTCCGGCGAAAAAATTACTACCGGTCCTTCCCTCTCGCGGTCCAGCAGAACGGAGACGTAGTATTCTTTCTCTATATCAACCGTTTTGACAAGCAGGACTCTGGAGACCTTCTCCCCTTTCAGCTCGGAACCGAGGAGCTCTTCCGCGGCACTCCGGGCCTCTTCAGGGCTATCAGTTATTTTTACGCCGCCGGCCTTTCCCCTTCCCCCCACGGGTACCTGAGCTTTGACTACCGCTTCTCCCTCCAGTTCTTCTTTGGCTATCCGGTAGGCCTCTTCCCCTGATTCGGCTACTCCACCGGGGGGTAGGGGAACCCCGGCTTCCTTCAACAACTTCCTGCCCTGGTATTCCAGTAACCTCATGACGACCTCCTTTTAGTTTCGATTAGATTTTAGTTCTATACGGAAAACCCTGTTAGAATAATAAACCGATTAACGGTTGCAATACAAAATATCCGAAGACGGTGACCAGGACCAGGGCTATAACGTTCAGCCCGAATCCGTTCTTGACCATCTGAGGGATCGTGACGTGTCCGGTGCCAAAGACGATCGCGTTCGGTGGTGTTGCCACGGGCAGCATGAAAGCCCCCGATATTCCGAGAATAGCCGGTACCGCAAGTACCAGAAACTCGATTTCCATGGCAGAAGCAAGCGGAACCAGAACCGGGAGCATCATTGCCGCTGTTCCCGTGTTAGAAGTCAACTGGGTTAAAGTTACCATCAATGCGATTACAACTAGCAAAAATAGGAACAGTGGTAGATGGGTAAACCAGTCCAGTCTCCCAGCAAGCCAATTGGCCAGGCCGCTTTCCTCAATCCCCTTCGCCAGTGCCAGTCCGCCTCCGAAAAGAATAAGCGTCCCCCAGGGAATCTTTACCGCCCATTCCCAGTCCAGGGCGAATTCGCCCTGATTCAGGTCAATCGGTGTCATGAACAGTAGTACGGCCATGGCGATACCTATTGTGGCATCTCCGACCATTGGAAGGTACGGAGTAATAAAGAAGCTCCTGATAATCCAGAGGAAGGCCGTCAACCCGAATACAGTTAGTACCCTCCTCTCACCCTTGCCCATAGGACCCAGTTTCTGCAGCCTTTCTTCTATCAAGTCGCCCCCACCAGGGATGCTATCCATATGGATTGGACTGCTCACCCTGGTAAGGTACCACCAGGCAACTGGAAGCAAAATTATGACGATCGGTATCCCGACGATCATCCAGTTCAGGAAAGAAATGTTTTGCCCCAGATTGTTTTCCATGAAAGCCGCAAGCAGGGCATTGGGCGGGGTCCCAATTATCGTCCCCATACCTCCGATGTTACATGCGTAAGCAATGCCCAGCATCAGCGCCACGCCGAAGTTCGACTCAAGTTTCCCCTTTGTCTCCTCTTTCTCCTGGCCCGCTTTGTTGACGAAAGAAACCACGGCCAGACCAACCGTAGCCATCATCATTGCCGTCGCGGTATTGGAAATCCACATGGAAAGAAAGCCGCTGGCCACCATGAAGCCCAGAATTAACCTCCTGGGGCCGGTTCCAATTGCCCGAATTATGTACAGAGCAATCCTTCTATGCAATTTCCACTTTTGCATCGCCACTGCGATCAAAAACCCCGCCATGAACAGGAAGACCAGCCTGTGCCCGTACTGAGATGCCACATCCCCGGTGTCCATGATGCCGAAGGCAGGAAACAAGACTAACGGCAACAGCGATACGGCCGCAATTGGTAGGGCTTCGGAAACCCACCACGTTGCCATCAATACAGCTATCGCCAGGGTCCGCTTGGCTTCCGGACTGTGAATTTCTAGGGGAAGAAGTAATATTATGGCGAAGAAAGAGAGCCCAAGCACTAACCCAATCCGCTGCCTAAAGCCGAATTTATCCGAGGATTCCTTGTCGTTTAACAATGGTTGCTATCACCGGTGATTAATATTTTAGTTCTCTAGCTTTCATCTATTACGACAGCTCTGCTGGAGAGTTCAATATATGGTGAGGGTAAAAACTTCTCTCATCAACCGTAAAAGATTATCATCTCCTGATAAAAGATTCTACTTGCCGGCACTATCTTTTATAGGGAATCGAGTTCCTCGGATAGATTGCGATCTACTTGCTCCGAGATCTCCCGGTGAATAGAATCTCCGTTTGAGTCCATCGTTACAAGTAGCGGGCCAAACTCGACGACCTCTAATAGCCAAACTGCCTCCGGTACCCCGAGTTCTTCGAGATAGAAGACGTCGACTACTTCTTCTACGGAACCGGCCATGAGGGAACCTGCGCCTCCGGTGAACTGCGCGTAGACTCCACCGTGTTTCTCAAAAGCCGCTGAGGTGTTCTCTCCCATCCCACCTTTGCCGATAAATATCTTGGTTCCGAACTCTTCCATGAAATCGGGTTCGAATATCTCCATCCTGATGCTGGTCGTGGGGCCGGCCGAAACTACTTTCCAGTTTCCATTTTCCTCTTCCATCACGGGTCCACAGTGGAAACAGGGGTAGTCCCCCAGGTTAAAAGGCGGCTCCTCGCCGGTTTCACTCAGATCGAGGAGTTTCTCGTGAGCGGCATCTCGAGAGGTAAATATCTTGCCGGTGATTTTGAACGGTTCGTTCACCTTCAACTCCTTTACTTCCTCCGGATCAAGGGGAGTCTGTAGAACTTTCATTTTTCCACCTCCTCAACTCTTCCTTCCGGAGTAATCCGTAAGGATATTCGCCTGTTTGCCCAGCACTGAGGAGTAATGCCGACGGGGAATGAGGCCGGGTGACGGTAGTCGTATTCTACTTTAACATCGAGGACGGTAGTTTCTCCCCCAACCCCCATTGGTCCAACTCCGAGGTTGTTTGCCCTTTCTTTTAATTCTTCTTCCAGGTCGGCAATTTCACTTTCCTCATGTCGCTCTCCTACAGGCTTCAGCAGGGATTTCTTGGCAAGGTTCATTGCAATGGATGCAGATCCTCCCAGACCCACTCCTACGATCGTAGGCGGACAGGGTTTTCCCTCCATGGAAGCTATCCTCTTCAAAATGAGTTCTTTTACTCCTTTTAGGCCTTTTCCCGGTGTCATCATCGTTAGCTGGCTCATGTTCGTGCTCCCTCCACCCTTTGGCAGGTAAGTCACCTTCAGGTCCGACCCGTCGACGATATTCCAGTTTATCCAGGGAATTGAACGTCCTGTATTGTCTCCAGGGTTTTTCCCCGAAATTGGATGAACGGTATTCGGTCGGATCGGAACTTCTTCCGTGGCAAGTTTGATACCCCCTCTTACTGCTTTTTTGACCTCGGCCAGCTGATCGATTGCAGGATAATCGGACCCCAGTTGAACGTAAAAAGTGGGCGTCCCCGTATCCTGGCATATAGGTATCTCCTCTTTCCGGCCGATCTCCACGGCTTCCAGTATTGCATCCAGCTGGACGCGGGCGCCATCTTCTTCTCTTTCTCTTGCTTCTTTCAGCGCTGCCAGCGTCGGTTCCGGTAGCGTGGTAACTGACGTTTTAATCGGACCGACCAAATCCCGAGCCAGTTTCTCCGGATTCATGATCTGTCACCCCTTGAGTTATTTTCAGAAGTTTTTGATCTTGTACTTTTTTGTCTTCACGGGAGTTTTCTATTACCGATATTATCAATCTTGAAGTGGTTCTTGACCGTTCAGGAAAATCCCGTCGGAGGCCGAGCGAGCGTGATTCCACCCCTTCTTTCTGTCTAACGAAGCAAGGGCTCCGGGCCGAGAAATTTCCGACTCGCGTGCTCAAACTGTCCCTTTCATGAAGTGAGTGTCGATTATAGAAAGTATCACTCTTAAACAGTTCGACTTAGGTGATTATGGTAATATCCCTCACCAGCCCAGCACTCAATTGGAGCCTACATCCGTATATTGGGAAAGCTCCTCCTAAAATTTTTAAAACAACGCCTTACCTCTCTTGGAATTAGTGCCCAATTGAGTGCTGGGCTGGTTCGGTCAGACATATGCGCCGCGTCGCTGGAATTTTCCCGGCCCGGAGCCCTCTAGAGGAGTTAACCTTTAAGAAAAACTTCATTCCTCAGGTGGTTCCTCGATCAGGCCTTCCTCCATGGCCTTCTGGGTCCACTCCCTTGCTTTTTCGATTCTCGACCGCGCTGACTCGGCAAGTTCTTTCTCCGTCATTTCGTTACGGGCGATCCCCTGTTCAATTGCCTTTTTCCCGACGGCGACGGCCTGGTTTATGAATACCTCCCATTCGTCCATGTTCGGAACGACGTATTCCTCGTTTAGACCCTTTTCCGCGGCCGTATCTGCTATGGCGTGCGCGGCTGCAATTGCCATCTCGTCAGTTATGGTTTTCGCATTCACGTCCAGAGTTCCCCTGAAAATTCCGGGAAAACCGATGGAATTGTTGATCTGATTGGGGAAGTCGGAGCGCCCGGTGCCGACGATCCTTGCTCCCGCTTCCTTCGCCTTCCAGGGCCAGATCTCCGGAATCGGATTGGCGACGACGAATACCACCGCGTCGTCGTTCATCTTTTCAATCCATTCCTTCTTGATCGTGTCCGGACCGGGGGCAGAAGCGGCAACCAGCACGTCGGTATCGCGGATGGTCTCCTCCAGACCGCCGGTTCTGCCTTCTCCGTTCGTCTTCTGGGCCAGGTCCCACTTATATGGGTTATGTTCTTTTTTCTCTTCCAGGTCCTCCCGTCCTTCGTGTAAAATACCTGTACTGTCCGCAATTACCACGTTTTCCGGAGGTACACCGGCGTTAAACATTACCCGGGTCAGCGCGACGTTGGCAGCTCCGGCACCTATTATCGAGTACTTTGCTTCCTCCAGATCCTTGCCAACGATCTTGAGCGAGTTGATGATCCCGGCCAGCTCGATCGAGGCGGTACCTTGCTGATCGTCGTGCCATACTGGAATACTCATTTCCTCTCTTAACCTGTCGAGAACTTCGAAGCACTTGGGCTTCGCTATGTCCTCGAGGTTGATCCCCCCAAAACTGGGCTGGAGGATCTTTACCGTCCTGATAATTTCTTCGGGGTCATCGGTATCCAGCGTAATCGGAAAGGCATCTATACCTCCCAGGTATTTGAACAACAACGCCTTGCCCTCCATGACCGGGAGTCCGGCTTCCGGACCGATGTCCCCGAGGCCGAGCACACGGGAACCGTCCGATACCACGGCGACGGCGTTGGCTTTGTTGGTGTGCTCGAATACCTTCTCCGGTTCCTCCTCTATCTCCCTGCACGGTTCGGCAACTCCGGGGGTATACCAGATCCCGAAGTCTTCGAAGCTCCTTATTGCACATTTGGGGTTGGTCTGGATTTTACCCTTGTAGAAAGGATGGAACTTGAGAGCGTCCTTTCCCGGCTTTTCCGCCTTCTCCAGCAGTTCCTCTTCGCTAACCTCCTCCTCCATGTTTACCCTCCTTTATCTATTCTTCCGACCGATAATTGAATGAGAGTAATAGTGCACTACATTTATCGAGTGTCTTAAGAGGGCACTTACCTCTCAATAATCGGCCGTATTTTTTGTCTTTTTAAGCTCGCAAAAGAGCTGAAAGTAGAGTATTCCGTCGAAAAAATCAGTCCAGGTAACTATCTGCCACGTCGCAGTAAGTGGGACGATCGGTGTCTACGAATTTTCCGACAATTATCTCCGATTCGGGGTCCCGCTGTATCTCGGCCTCCGCCGGGTCCGAACCGTGCTTGATTACCGCCCTGTCCTGATAACTTTTCAGCTCGTCAATACCTTCACCGAGCTGGTTCTTGCGACCGTATCCGGTCGGACATGGGGACAGGATCTCTATGAAGGAGAACCCGTTCTTGGAAAGGGCTTCCTCCATGCTCTTTTGAATTCTCCGTGCGTGGACGGTCGTCCAGCGGGCGACGTAAACAGCTCCCGATGAAGCAGCCAGGTCCGGTAGGTTGAAGGGCTTTTCGTAGTTACCGTATGGAGAGGTGGTGGCATTTGCTCCCTGGGGCGTCGTCGGTCCGAACTGTCCTCCCGTCATACCGAAGTTGTAGTTATTTACACAGATTACGTTCATGTTGAGGTTTCGCCGGGCAGCGTGGATAAAGTGGTTCCCCCCGATGGCAAAAAGATCTCCATCACCGCTAAATACGGTGACGTTCATCCCCGGGTTTGCGAGTTTTAACCCTGTTGCAAAAGGGATGGCTCTTCCATGGGTGGTGTGGTACGAATCAGTTTCGAAATATCCTGCTCCACGACCGGCGCAACCTATACCTGACACTATACCTATGTCGTCTATTGGAAGCTCTAACTCATCGAATGCATTCGTTAGACCCGTGACTGCCGATCCGAGACCACAGCCGGAACACCAGATGTGCGGCAATCTTTCTTCTCTCAGATACTTCGTGGCCGGATGGTTTGCCTCCGTGATCTCCGGCTCGGTAAATTCCTTTCTCTCTTGCATCTCCGTCGTCATATCAAAGCCTCCAGAGCTTCGAGTATCTGTTGTGGTTTGTGTAATCCTCCGCCAGGGTGGGGAACGAGTTTCACTTCGGCGTCCTCGTGGCTGACGCGTTCGACTTCCTGCACTATCTGACCCAGATTAATTTCGGGGACGACTATACCTTTGACTTGTTTGCTAAGTTCCCTAATCTCTTCCTCCGGGAATGGCCAAACCGTAACTAGCCTTATTATACCTGCTTTTATTCCATTTTCGCGAGCCCGCCTGTACGCTCCCATTGCCGTCCTGTAAGCCATTCCGTAGGAAACTATCAGAACTTCTGCGTCCTCGACACCCTGTTTTTTAATCTCTACGATATCGTCCTTGTTCTCTTCTACTTTATCGACTAACCTGCCGACCTTTTCCTCCTGGGTTTCCACATCCAGTTGCGGATAGCCCTGTTGGTTGTGGGTCAGTCCGGTAACGTGGACACGATATCCCTCTCCCGCGGAAGCCATTTCCGGGACGAGATCCTCCTTCGGCTCGTAAGGTAGAAAGTCGTCCGGGTCCGCTTCCGGCTTCCGCCTGGGGTAAATATCTACCTTTTCCTCGTTAATGACCACTCGTTCGCGCATGTGACCGATCTTCTCGTCTGCCATGACGAATACGGGCATCATGTATTGCTCTGCTTTGTTAAAAGCTTTTACCGTGTAGTCGAACATCTCCTGTGGAGACGTCGGGGCATACGCTATTACGCCGTAGTCGCCGTGGGATCCCCATTTGGCCTGCATCATATCCCCCTGCCCCACGGCCGTTGGTAGCCCGGTACTGGGAGACCCCCTCTGGATGTTGGCAATTACGCAGGGTGTCTCGGTCATCATGCCCAGTCCGATGTTCTCCATCATCAACGAGAACCCCGGCCCCGAAGTGGCGGTCATTGCTCTAGAGCCACCCCAGGAACCGCCAAGTACGGCGGCCATGGAGCTGAGCTCGTCCTCCATCTGAATGAACCTGCCGCCGACCTCCGGCATTCTTTCGGACATCCTTTCTGCTATTTCGGATTGTGGGGTAATCGGATAACCGGCGAAAAACCGGCAGCCGGCGGCCAGAGCCCCCTCGGCACATGCCTCGTCACCGTTCATAAAATACTTACCGGTCATTATTGCGTCTTCTCTTTTTTCACTCATTCTTATCGCCTTCTTCGGACCAGATGGCGAAATCAGGGCATATCATTCCACAGAAATTGCAGTTAACGCATTCCTCCAGGTTATGGGGTACTGGTGGATGGTAACCCTTCTCATTGAACTCCTCTGATTCTTCCAAAACGTCCTGCGGGCAGAATTCGATACAGTAGCCACATCCTTTGCAGTAGTCTTCCTTGATATATAGTTCGCCTTCATCGGTTTCCCACTTCTTCGTCTTTGCTTCGTCTTTCGTTCTGGTTGTCATATTCACCCTTTGTATGTTTTAGTGTTATAGGATATCAATTGAGCGTGATAATGCCTCTTCGCCTCTGTATTCAGGAATCAGCATCGGAGATTTACGATCTTCGTCGATCCCTGCTTCTTTCAGTTCCCTTGCGTATTTCTTTGCGTGGTCCAGAGTGATCTCTCCCCAGTCCGTTTCCTGAGCTCGCCTTGCGGCGGAAATCCCGGCCCGCTTTCCGAATACGTTGTAGTCCAGCAGTGAATTTCCCATCAATCTATTCTTACCGTGCACCCCTCCTTCTACTTCCCCTCCGGCAAAGAGGCCCTCGACGGCCGTCTTACCTTCTTCGTTGATTTCGATTCCCCCGTTCTGGTAATGCAGCGTTGGAAAAACCAGAAGCGGGTCCTCGGTCGGATCGATACCAAATCTAGTGTACAGCCTGTAGATATAAGCGAGGTTCTCTTCGAAAGTTCCATCTCCGTGCATCATGTCGATCATCGGCGTATCCAGCCATACTCCCTTCATCCCGGTGGGAGTCTCTACTCCCATCTCCCGGCCGTAGCATTCCCGTATTAATGCACCAGCCTCTACGTCCCTGGGCTCCAGGTTGAATACGAAGGCTTCTCCGTCGCGATTTACCGGGATGGCGCCCGAACCACGGACCTTCTCAGTTACAAGCAGTCCGACTATCTGTTCGGGAAAAGCGGCTCCCGTTGGGTGGTACTGAACGGAGTCCATGTCGAGCAGGTTCGCACCAGCCCGGTAGGCCATAACCAGACCGTCAGCGGTAGCCCCGTAATGGTTCGTCGTCGGGAAATCCTGTATGTGGAGTCGGCCGAAGCCACCCGTCGCCATAACCACCGACTTGGCCCGGACTACGTAATACTGTTCGGTTTCCATGTTGTAAAGCAGTGCCCCGGTTACGGCTCCCTCCGAATCGGTCAATAGCTCAACCGCCGGAGAAAACTCTTCAACGGGGACGTCAAGGTTTCGGGCCCTGTCCCGGATATTGCGCATAAGCTCCATTCCCGTGTAGTCCTTAGCTGAATGGAGCCTCTTATGTGATGTTCCCCCTCCGTGCAGTGTCTTCATCGTTCCGTCCTCGTTTTTGTCGTACATAACTCCCAGTTGTTCGTGCCACTTCAGAATTCCGGGCGCGTCTTTTGCTAGTGCCCGGGCAAGGCCTGGTTTATTTGCAAAATGCCCTCCGCCGATAATATCGAGGAAGTGGGCCCCGGGGCTGTCTTCTTCCTTGTCCGCAGCCTGAATGCCGCCCTGGGCCATCATTGAATTGGCGTCTCCGTGTCTGAGCTTGGTTGCTATCAGTATATCTGAGGGGTCGATTCCCTCCCTGATTGCCCAAAGAGACGCGACGGTACCGGCACCCCCGCCACCTATTACTAGAACATCAACTTCGTAGTCTACCTTCGTCAGATCAACCTCTTGAGGGTCAACGGCGGGGTAAGCTTCCAGCAGGTCGGCCAGTTCCAGAGGCATCTGATCGCCCTGGTTCGGTCCGGCCTCCAGACTCTGCATGCCCTCTTCTCTGTAGTCCGGGTGAAATTGGTTTAAAACCTCTTCTCTTTCTTCCGGGTCCATCCTATCGATTTCCTTTCCAAGCCTGTCATCCCTGGTCTCTTCCACTTTTCGTATCGACTCCCGCATCGATTCCGGATAAGGGTCTTCGCCGGTTTTGACGTTATTCTTCGATTTCCCTGTTCTCATATCTCTCCTCCAGGTCTTCTTTTGGAAGGTTGACCAGTTCTTCGAGCTCCTCGTCGAATTTGCCACCCTGAATCTCTTCTACTCGTTCTTCCAGGTGCTCGGAGTCCGGAGCCTGGTACTTTCCGTGAATTCTTCGTGCGAGCTGGGCTACGTGATGATGCGGAATTTCTGCTGGACAGCGAGCAGCACAGAGTCCGCACTGAATACAATCAAAAGACAGTTCCGCGACGGATTCTATATCCCCACGGATTGCGTCGTTGACGAAGTCCATCACTTCCAGGTCCTGGGGACAGGTCTTGGTACAGGTGTTGCAGGACACACACCGGGCCAGTTCCGGGTAAAGATCCAGTAAAGGGTTGCCGGAAGGTTCGAGTTCGTCTATATCGTATTCCTCTCTGCCCGCCGGTGTAAACGGTAGCTGCGTAAGGTACATACCGTCCTGGACAGTGGTCTGGCAGGCTAGATCCGTGTGGAGTTTGTAGTCCCCTTCTATCCGATATATCGTGGCGCAGGCACCGCAAAAACCACCCCGGCAGCCTACTCCCCGTACGTATTGATAACCGCTGTACTCCATGGCTTTCATTATGGTGAGACCTTTCGGTACTTCGTACTTCTTACCCATTATAAATATCTCTACTGTTTCGGCTTCCGGCTCTTCGGGCACGGTATCACCTCACGTTACCCGCTGTGCCCACTATGTCTAAGGCTTTTGTTGGTTCTATTGCGTGATCTTCGAATTTACAGAGATCGGGATGGCCAAAAGCAACGGCCATTAATTGTGTAAAGTAAAGCACCGGTACTGGTTGGTGATCCGGAGCTAACTCAGTTAATTCGGCCTGCCTGGCATCCAGGTTGAACTGACAGAGGGGGCAGGCGGTAATCATTAAGTCTGCATCTGCCTTCTTGGCGCCCCCGGTAATTGTACCAGTTTTGTCCAGAACTACCTCCTTCTCGTCTACCGTGTTATACGAGCCACAGCATTCCGAATCGTAAGGATATTTAACCGGGTTCCCGCCCAGGCTACGAACGAGGTCGTCTAATATCGTTGGATCATGGGGGTCGTCCAGACCGACCTCTTTCGGCCGGGTTAGCATGCATCCGTAGTAAGCCGCCACGTTCAGGTTTTCGAGTGGGTCAACGACCTTATCCCGGACCGCTTCCCAGCCCAGTTCGTCGCGCAGAAGCTCCAGATAGTGGCGGACTTCGACTTCTCCCGAGTAATTCTCTTCCTGATCCATGAACTCGTTGATCTTGTTCAGCTTGTCCTCGTCTTCCTTTACCAGGGAGTTCGCCCGCTTTAAGGTGTTATCGCACATGGAACAGAGAGTATAAAGTTTGTCACTCCCTTCATCCCGCGCTCGGATAAGGTTCCTTATCGGTCCCAGTTGTTTCATCAGGTTGTCGTCGGTGAGGGAGTAAACGGTACCACAGCAGTTCCACCGGGAGAGCTCTTTCAGCTTTATCTCGAGATCTTCCGAGACGGCCATAGCAGAACTCTCGAAACCCTTTGCAGTATCTTTAAGGCTGCAGCCGGGGTAGTACAAAAGTTCTCTCATTGAAATCAACCCGTCTTCTTTCTCAGATTGCTGACTAAAGCTATCTCCGGTAGTTCCTTCGTCTCGATCTCGTCCAGATCTACCCTATCCACGTTAAGCCTCAGACTGATTTCCCTTACTCCTTCCATTATCGCCGGGACGTCGTTGCCCTGGGGGCAGTCTACCTTGCAGCTGAGGCAGGAGGCACAGACCCACGGCGTTTCAGCCTCAAGAACGTCCTCGTTCCCCATCTGTACCTTCCTGATTACCTGGTTGGGCAAGAGATCCATTTCCTCAGTAAACGGACAACCCGCAGAACACTTGCCGCACTGGTAACAGGAATAGACGTTTTCCCCGCTCAACTCCTC
>CAZWZR010000017.1:0-14997 GCA_964638365.1 uncultured Thermotogae bacterium
TCAAGACTCTGCGGGTAAACTTTTCTTAAATATACTTCTCGTTCACTGGAGACAAAAGTAATTTACCGTACCACAACCAACCTCTATTATAGAAAAGAAAAATTATGGACTTATCTTTTCTAAGTGGAGAACTAAAAATTAATGATGAGATCCTGGCGATCGGGGAGTACTGTCCTTTTAGAGAAGGATAAACTTTTTTGCTTGAGCCTTTTTTTCGTGGCTTTTTTCTTAGCTGTATCACTCACCTCTTTTGCCCAACCCGAAAACGAATCTCCTATATCTTTTGAAGGCGAGTTGGCCAATTCAATTGATAATGATTTTATTGACGGTTCCTTAGTTACTAAGACGGAACTCGTAACGGAACTTGAGTGGGGGGATAATTTTTCACTGGATATCGAGTTTACAAACGAATACGATAGCGACGCGGAAGATACTTCGGAATTGGAGCTGGATTTAGAAGTTTTACCAGGATCAATCGAAAAAGAGCTAGTGCTTTATCTGGAACCCAACCTCGCCAGATACGATTCCGACGAAACCGTACTCGGAATGGAGGCAACTCTGGGCGATACGGACTACGATCTGGGGATGGATTTAAAGGAAAGCGAAAAAAATTTCTACATGGATTTCTACCGCTGGTTCGACGCGGGTTTCAGCCTGGGCGGGGGTTTAGAGCTGGGTAACGGCCCTGAGTTCAAGAACAGCTCAGTAGCGATTCGGGGTGCCCCCGTATCCATTAACGACGCTGACTGGGACTTATCCGGGGAACTGGAGGCGACTTTGGAGGAAAGCCTGTTTGGAGAAACAGAGTACGTGAAACTCTCATTTTCCCTGGAAAACGAAAATACGGATTACTTCAGGTTTCCGAAACGGAGTGAAGGTGTTAGCTTCTACAGCCTAACTCCGCTCAATTCCGGAGAATACGCCATCGTCCTGTTCAATCCCGGTGAAAAACTGAACCTTAAGGGCTGGTCCATCGGAAACACGAGCAATTTTCATGAAATATCGAAGCAACTTTTCATCCAACCAGGGCAGAAACAGGAGATTAAGGTTGGTGGTAATATCGTAGACGATATAGTTCAGCTACAGATCCGGAATCCCAATGGAAAGGTAAAAGACACCTGGCGACTTCCTAGATTCTACTTCGGTAACAACCAGCTCTTTCGGCGAGAGGGATCTCTGGAACGACAGATAGAACTTTCTTTCAAGGATAACGAATTCGACGAATTGGTCGCTAACTGGGACCTTGAGGTACCGACAGGACCTGATAGTTATCTATACGGAGTCCTGGAGCTGGACCACACAGGCCACTTCGGAAAGGGGGAGGTCGGTTATAGAGGGCCCAGAAACGATCTAGATATCTCTCTTTTAGACGAAGAAATAGAGATAAACTATTACCCACGCATGAAATCCGGCAAATACCGATCGGAAGTCAGTCTAGAACTGAATACTGTTGGTGAGTTTGAAACTGCTTTCGAAATCGAGCAGGATCTAGAAGACTTAGAAATTACAAATTCGCTGGTATTCAGTTCGGACCAAGAAGAGAACGATATCAAACTCGACCAGGAAATGGAATGGGAAGAAATGGAACTTGCGCTAGCCTACCTCTTTGAAGATTACGATTTCGCGGAATTTGAAATTGAAGCCGGATTTGTCTTTTAATCATTAATGATCCTTAATTAATACAGATCTTTAACTTTGAGCCAAGCTATGGGGCGGTTAATTTGGTTTTCTAGGTGTCTAAACTGTCAGAAAATCAGGAATAATATTAGTGAAGTTCGAATTAGAATCTAGTTTAATCAAGTAAGGGAGGTCATATGAAAAACGAATCCAAACAACAATTTGGGGTCGTGTTGGTTTTAGCGGTAACTTTATTGCTGGTGGGGACAGGGGCATCAAGCTATGGGGCCGAACAGTCAGTCGACATAGAGGCCTCAATCGCTCAGCGGCTCGTTTTTTCACTGGACGAAGGGGGAACCGTCAATTTAGTGGCGGCCCCGGCTGACAACCCGACGGCAGAGGGCGCTAGCGCTTTTAACGTCAAGACCAACGTTGGTAGCTATTCGATCGTGGCAAATTTTGGCTCCTTCGAGGTCGAAGGCACTGACTACAACCTGATTGACCAGGAAAACTTTCGGATACGCTCGGTAGCACCCGACGAGGGTGACGCCATTATAGACTGGACTGTTCCTTCCAAGGAGATGACCGTTCTTAGTGGAGAAGCGGGACTTACCAACCTCGAGACTACTGCAGTTTACTATCAGTTAAACGTTGACTTTACCGTTCCGTCGGGAGCAGCTTCGACCACGATTGTCTTCACGGCTACGGCTTCCATGTAATCCGGAAGTAGATTTTTTGTTTCAATTCTTTCCCGACAGGGAGGGCTAATAAATTATGATGAAAAATCAAGCAGAAAAAAATACTTTACAATCAACAAATAATTGGTCCCTCGGTTTATCTCTCGGTATAATCCTCGCTTTGATAGTAAGTTTTACCTTGGTATCTCCAATTATATCAGCCCAGGAGAATAGCTCTACTTTACCCGAAGAGACGATTAATAAAATTGAGACTATTGATGACCAAGATTTTGTCTACATCTTTTGCAACCCTCTGGATGATCTTCGTGTAACCAAGCTAATCGAGGGCGCAAAAATCACGGCCGAAAATTTTGATTTAAGCGTCAAATTCTTCGGACCGAAGGAACCCTTCGATAATGAAGCAGTTCTTGCCATATTGGAGGAGATTGTTGCCCAATCCCCCAGGGGAATTGCAATGGAGATCGGGCATCCAAGCAAGTTTGACGAGGTAATTGGCAAAGCCGTCGATAAGGGAATTTACTTTGTTGGTTTTAGCGTCGACGACTGGACATCCAACCCCAGACAGGCTTTCGTAGGATACGATTGGCAGAGAGAGGGAAAGAGGTTAGCAGATGCCCTTTTCGAGGAATTGCCCCCACGCTCAAAAGTACTGGTTCTGGATTCGATGACCAAACAAGGGAGATCTTGCCATTGTAGACTTCAAGGAATCACCAATAGGTTAGAGGAATTCAATTTCGACTACAGCATCCTAACCGTGAAACCAGAAAAAGAAGACGTCAAGCAATCCCTGCTCGAATATATGGAGGACGAGGAAGTGGTCGGCGTAGTTTCTCTATGGGGAGAGATTACGAAACAATTGGGACAGGTAATGGGGGATAGTGAGTTTCGTTCAGTCAGAGCCGGTGGTTTCGGCTGTGGTGACTTCGAAAAGTTCGTCAAGTCAGGCAACCTGGATGTTCTTATGAAAATAGTGACCGAACTAGAAGCTGGAATACCTCTGGAGAACCTCTATTTCTCCTCTCTATACGAGGTCTCACCCAGCACTATCCAGTTACATGCTAAACCCATTAAAGGTAATAAATAATCTTGAATGTTTAATAACAAAACAAAATACCTAAATCATTAGGAGGGCTATAAATGAAAAACATAAGAGGGAAAAGAATTACAAAAATCTCCGCTTCTCTGGCTCTAATTCTAATCCTTGGGGTTTCTTTTTCCCTAATGGGGCAGGACCAATCTGTTGATGTAAATGCAGAAATTGGAGCAAAGTTGATTTTTAACGCCACGCCAAAGAAGCTAAAATTTAATGTCGATCCTCAGAACAAACCGACTGCCCAGGCCGGAAATAGATTAAAGGTCAAAACTAACGCACCGTCTTACAGTATCACCGCAGCTTACGGAGCGTTCGAAGTCGGTGATTACGATCTGATCGATAACGGAAACCTTAGCGTCTCTTCTGAAGCACCGGAGGATGGAGATGGAACCGGGGGGTTAGTAAACGCGGGTGGAGAGGTTGAACT
Organism: uncultured Thermotogae bacterium; assembly: GCA_964638365.1. Classification (GTDB taxonomy): domain Bacteria; phylum Bipolaricaulota; class Bipolaricaulia; order M55B111; family M55B111; genus JAGXLP01. Next base: position 3,836 of record CAZWZR010000017.1, read on the forward strand.
ACTAGCCGGGGAGTCCGGACGCACGAACAACGAAGTCACCCAGGTCGTCTATCAGCTTGACGTGGACTTTACGGTTCCCTATGGAGATGCCACAACCACTGTCGTATATACGGCTACAATGTCCACTTAGGTATCCCTGCTTTTTAATTAATTTACGGATCGTCGGCTACTCACGAATTTGACTACACCCAATCGCAGAAACAGGGTGATGTAAATGGGAGAAAAAATGCAGACTAAATCGAACTATTCTAGCTCGCTTTCTAAAAATTCGGGAACTACTCTTTTTCGCGTTACCACTATATTTACCGTTTTATTAATCAGCCTTGCCATGGTAGCAATTGTTTCTTTGACCGGAAGCGCCGGGTTATCCGTAACCCCACTGTTGTTGGATTTGACAATAGACCCAGGGGAATCCGGTACTGGCACGTTGACCGTGCATAACACGGGATCCGAACCAGTTCGGATAGAATCTCAGGTTCGGGGGTTCAGAACCTCCCCAAAAGGAACTGCGAATTTCTTATCCAACTCGGCGGCCGAGGACTATCCCTACAGCGGCGAGGACCTTCTCGAGTTGGAGCCCGGTGAAGCTCTCCTGGAACCGGATGAGAGTAAGGAGTTTACCTACAAGGTTAGCTATCCCGAAGAGCCCAGGCCCTTCGGAGGGAGGTACGTCGGTGCGCTCTTCCAGTCTACGCCAATCGATGAAGGGGTGGAGGAAAGCCAGGGGAGTAGAGTCGAGGTGGCAACACGTGTAGGTACATTGATTTTGATCAGACCCAGCGAAGAACTCCTGGTGGGGGATGAGTTTCTGGAGTACGAAGTAAAGCCCGAAATCAAGGAGTTATCCACAAGTACTGTTTACAGTGGAGACCAACTGCTGTTTTCTACCCTCCTGAGAAACTCCGGTAATATCCACATCAGAAAGAAAGAATTTTCAGGCGTTATTCGGCTTAAGAATCCCTCCGGAGAATTAGTGGAGGAAATAGAGATCTCACCTCATAATGTACTTCCTGAAACTTCGTACGAACTTACGGAACTCTGGAAAATACCGGATGGTATCGAAAAAAAAGAACTGGAGTCCCACACGGTAAAAGTCACGATCGAAGTGCAAACTCCATATGGAAACACGGTGAAGGTAGAAGAAATGAGTGAAGTAGAGAAGTAACTCTACTAGAGTGATTCACGGTATTCAGGGATTTTTCATTTTGCCCCAAGCTTCTTGATCTGAACAGTATAGATATTAATACCAGTTGAAATAGAAGTTATTCTGTCAGTATTGAACCTTAATACGATCTAAAGAGCCCAAACCCCGCACCTCTTGGTGCGGGTCTTAATTTTTCAATATCGTAAAACCCTCCAATCAATAAAAGGGTTTCTCCCTACTACAATTTGACAATTCATTAAATTTCCCCATAATGTAGAGTATGTGGGGGCTACCGATCAAACACACTGATTGTGCAGGTGAACAAAGACCTTTGGTTTAATATCAAATTCCGGTCGACTGGTCTATTACGGGTTACCGATGTATATCGGTGATTCCGGTCCAGTACTGAAAGGGGTGGAATTTACATGACAAGATTGAGCAAAATCCTCGTTTATGGTTCCATTTTAGCCCTGGTAGGAGGCTTGCTTTTTGTGGGAATAAGTTTTAACGGCAGAATTGGTTCTCTCGGTGACGACACCACCTCTATCCAGGGGCAAATAGACGAACTGGAGGAGAGCAGTAGCTCTCAGTCCGAAACCATCTCAAATCTTCAGGAGGATCAAAATAATCTGCGCGAGGAGATCGGAGATTTCCATAGCTCTTTCGAGACTTTCCGTTCCAGAATTGACAAAATGGAGTCGAATTTGACGGAACAGGTCAACAAGCTGGAATCGAAATCAAGCGAACTGGAAGAGGGTTTCGAAGCAATGGATATCGACCTGGGTAGCGCTGGCGAGAAGCTCAGCAGCCTATCCGAAAATTACTCGCAGCTCCAGAAAACCACCAGTAGTTTAACCCAGGAACTAAAGACCGTAAGGAAGAATTTCGAGCAGGAGATCAATAGCGTAAAATCCAACGAAGAAGAAAACAGTTCAAGAATAAATTCCCTGCAGGAAAACCTGACGGAAGAAATCAACTCGCTGGAAAGTAGGGCTAGTGAATTACAGGAGAAGCTGGATAGCCAGGAATCGGACCTTGCCATCCTTAATAAAACCGTTTCCGGTCTGGAAGAAACGGAAGAAAGTACAACGGCGGAACTTGTCAACCTACGAAAGAAGTACGAGGAGCTGACGGGTAGCCAGAGCGATATCATTAGCCGGATCGAAGAGTTAAATAGTGACCTGGACTCTATCTCCACCGAGTTCGGAAGCGAACTGGACCGAATCAAACAGGCGTCGAACGAGGGTGACACACAACTGGAGGGAGAAATCGACACTTTGGGAAGTAAAATCGACGAGTTGATATCACGCGTTGACTCCCTGGAACAGGAACAGAAAAGTATAGCTGCCGATTTTGATCAGAAACTAGTCGAGGTCAGGTCAGAATCTTCATCAAGGGATGAAAGTATAGAGAAGGAAATAAGCAGTTTAAAAGGCGAAGCGGAGTCTCTGGGCACCAACCTTGCCTCTTTGAAACAGGATTTGAGCCAGTTATCAGATAGTTTGGAACAGAAACTAAGCCAGCTTGAAAATGCCACCGGAGAGAAAGACGAAAAGCTCCAGGAAAAAATAAATAGTTTGACCGAAAAAAGCCAGCAGCTTAATAAAGACCTCGGTAACGTAGAAAGTAAACTTCAGGATAAACTAAAAGAACTCGAAGCGGAATCCTCGGCGGAGGATAAGTCCATCGAGAATGAACTTGAGAGCCTACAAAGCGAAAAGGATGCTCTGAGCTCGGATCTGACCTCCCTGAAAGGCAAAGTCAGTCAGGTATCTGAGAACCTGGAGCAAAAGCTCAAAGAAATGGAAGCTGCTTCCAGCAAAGAGGACGAAAAGCTGAATGAAAAGATAGACGAATTATACTCGAAAAACAGCGAACTAAAAGCCCGACTTGGAGAACTGGAAACAAACCTAAACGAGGAAGTGGCAAACCTGGAATCGGAAAACGAAGAGTTCCGGAAGAAATTGAACAACCTGCAGTCGGACCTCTCCTCGCTTGCTTCCAGCTACGATGACTTCAGTGGACGGATAAATGAGGAAATAGAAGAACTTAAGAACCGAGACGAAAGCATTAAGAAGACTGTTGAGGACATAGACCAGAGGTTACGGGATAACCTGGCTCAATTATACAAGGTCGATTCTGACTTGAGAATGGAACTAACTAACTTTATGGAAAGAACGGAGTCCTCGGTTGAAAAGCTAGAGACGAAGACGAATAAACTGGACGAGGAGACCGGATCCATCGCAAAACAGATAGTTCAAACCAACCAGGATCTCAAAGAAAGAATAAGCCAGGCAAAGGAAAGGGAGACTGCCCTGCGGGAAGAAGTCAAGTCTCTGCAGAAACAACTGGATGAAGAAACTAAGTCACTTACCGACAGGGACGAGAAAATTGCGGGTAACCTGGCTAACGTGGAATCCAAGCAAGAAGACCTCTCTTCAAACCTATCGAGCTTAAACGAAAAGCAGCGAAAAATGAAGGGGCAACTGGACGCACTGACTGACCGCCTGGAATCCAAGATCGAATCTCTAAAAGAGCTGCGAGAAAGCCTAAATAAACGAGTGGAAGAGCTAAATGCGGACCTGGACAAAAGAATAAAGAGTCTGGAAGGGGAATTGGGCAAACTGGACGAGGAGAAAGTGAGTAAGAAATGGGCTACCGAGCAAATCAGGAGCAAGCTCAACAACGAATTTTCCGAACTGCAGTCCACCCTAACGGATAGAATATCGTCGCTTCAGTCTTCCATGGACGATTTCAAGGTACTGAAAAACAGCCTCTATTCCAGATAACGAATAGTTGAGCCCAAGACCCCGTCGGGAGGCGGGGTTTTCATAACATTACCCTAACCTGCAATTTGTCCCCTTACTTTGTGGTCAGGTTATGGGATATCGGTTGCCATTGGTCCGGATCAAAAGCTGTTGTTTTGCCGTTTTTGTTATTGGTGTAAGCTGGATTGCTACTCCTCACGATGAAATTTCGATAGAAGCTAATTACCTTTCTCTAGTTAACTAGGTTGATCCAGGCCTTCCGATAAGATTTCTTCGTACCCCCGGCTCATTATGGGACTATGTAATGCAGTTACGGCTTCTTCAGGTTGGAACCATTTAAGCTGTTTTATTTCGTGGCTTGGCTCTATCCCCCCAGCGTCGCCGGAAATTTCTGCCATGTAATAAAATATAACCCACTGGTGGCTATTACTTGCCCCTACATCGCTAAATACGTTTGCCAGCTCCCCCAGTTCCGGCTCGACACCGATTTCTTCCTTGACCTCTCGCCTTACAGCCCGCTTCGGTGGCTCCCCGTAGACCAGAAAACCGCCGGGCAGTGTCCATCGGTCTTTGTTATAACCCCGAGAAGGTTTGACCAGCAGCACTTTCTCCTGACCCTTTTCCTGTATCACGGCTTCCACCACGATTCGGGGAAGCGAGAGGTTGACCGCCTTCCTGACCACGGGGTCGACGTTGCTTAATAGGGGGATGTCCTCCTTGTTCCGCCACTTGCTGGGATGATGGGAAAGTTCCGGCTCGGAGAATACGATTTCGTCCGCTCCAATCACCATTTTACCCTTGGGTCTTATTGAAAAGGGAAACTCCTCCCTAGACCGGGGAAACCTCAATTTACCTTCTTTTTTCACAAGATATATTTTGCCGTCCGTTTCTATGTAGTATTGAGTCACTGCTAACCTCGAATAGTTTAAACCAGTAGCACCCCAAAGGCAATGGTAGGCTAGAACTCGTCACATCCCGATAGAAGGTAACTACAACTTAAAAACCGCTAAAATAGCGGGTCATACGTTATTCTATAGGCTTGAACTGAATTTTCGTCTGCTTGTCTCAAGCGGCTCTATGGATAAACTTTATTTATACCGAGGTGGCAAAAAAGTGGAAATAAAAAAAGTCAAAAAACGAGATGGGTCCATAGTAGATTTCGATCAATCAAAAATCAGTGATGCTATTCTGAAGGCCGCCCAGGAAGCCGCTCAGGTTGCGGAGTCCGATGCCGTAGACCAGGCGGACGAACTGGCGGAAAAGGTTACCAGTGATTTACAGAGTATTTACGTGGAGGAAGGACTCGGGGAGGAGGAGTACCCCGAGGTAGAGGATATTCAGGATATCGTGGAAAAAGTTCTAATAGAAGAAGGGCACTACACCACTGCTAAAAAATATATATTATATCGACAGGAACACCGACAACAGAGGCGAGAAAAGGAACAGATACTGAACGACACGAAAATTGGGAGCGTAGGTAAGCAGTTCAGCGTAAAGGCGTTAAGAGTACTGGCTTCCCGCTACCTGTTAAGGGATAACGAGGGAGAGATAGTCGAATCCCCGGAAGAACTGTTCGAACGCGTGGCAACAAACGTTACCGTCCCCGATTTGCTGCGTGATGATCGAATCTTCGACAGCGCTGGAAATAAAGACATCCCCCCGAAGACCGAGGAATACCTTAACTCGTTTCGAGATTACGAAAACAGGTACGGTTTCGCGGAACACCCGATAAACGAATGGACCTTCAAGGCCATGGGGGAGCTGTATACTGAACTGGCAGAAAACGGCCAGATGAAGGTCTCGTTTCCCGACTTCCTCGACCTTCTGGATGAGGGATATTTCGATAAGTATCAGGGTCAGTGGGAGACCTACTTCGAGATGATGACGGAACAGAAATTTCTGCCCAATAGCCCGACCCTGATGAATTCCGGCACTAGGCTCGGTCAGTTGAGCGCCTGTTTTGTCCTGCCAATGGAGGACGACATGGGCCGGATAATGGATGCTTCGAAGGACGCAGCCCTGATCTTCCAGAGCGGCGGTGGGGTCGGAATTAACTATTCCAGTCTCCGGCCTGAAGGGGATTTGGTCGCTTCAACGTCCGGAGTCGCCTCGGGCCCTATATCATTCATGAGGATAATCGACACGGTAACGGACGTCGTTAAGCAAGGCGGGAAAAGACGCGGCGCCAACATGGGAATTATCAATGTAGATCATCCCGACGTAAAAGAATTTGTCAACGTGAAGCAGACAGAGGGTAAGCTTGAGAACTTCAATATCTCTGTCGGCACCAAGAACGATTTCTGGGACGCTCTTGTGGACGAGGAACGATCCCACTATGAACTGGTAAACCCGAGAACTGGTGAAGCTGTATCGAGGGAAAAGCCAAGGGCAATCCTGGAATTGATATCTCACTCCGCCTGGGAGTCTGCCGATCCAGGAATGATATTCTTCGATAGGATCAACCAGTACAACGTCCTGGAACCAGCAAAAGGACGAATCAGCGGGACGAATCCGTGTGGAGAACAGCCTCTTTACGATTACGAATCCTGCAACCTTGGTTCGATAAACCTCCATAATCTGATCGGAGACGACGGCTTTGACTGGTCAGAATACAGGGAGACGATCAGAAACGCCACTCGGTTCCTGGACAATATTTTGGACATGAACAGTTTCCCGCTCGAGAAAATCGAAGAGTCGACCAAGGAAACGAGAAAGATAGGTCTGGGAGTTATGGGTCTTTCCGACCTCATGTACGAGCAGGGTATCAAGTATAACTCGGAAGAAGGGTTCAGGACCATGGAAGAACTGGCGGAAACCCTCACTTACTTTTCTCTAGATGAGTCCGTCGAGCTGGCGAAGGAAAGAGGCGTCTTCCCTCTCTACGATGAGTCCGGTTATCCGGATGGTGAAATACCGGTGGCAGGTTATTACGAACAGGACAACCATGCCAGGGACTGGGACGGCCTAATCGAGAAGATAGAGGAAAACGGTGTTCGTAATGGAATGACGACCACTGTTGCTCCGACGGGTAGTATTTCCATGATTGCCGATACCTCGCACGGAGTCGAACCGGAGTTCTCCCTGGCCTACGAAAAGAACGTAACCGCCGGGAGCTTCTATTACGCCAACGAGGTCTTCGAGAAAAAGCTGAAGGAAGAGGGGATTTACAGCGAAGACTTACTGGAGCAGATCAACAATAATTACGGGAGCCTGGCTGGCCTGGACGAGATACCGGAGAGGTTGAAGGAGATTTTCGTTACCGCTCTAGACGTCCACTACACTGACCACCTGATGGCTCAGGCCTCCTGGCAGGACTGGATAACCGCTTCGATTTCAAAGACGATCAACATGCCAAACAGCGCAACTCCCGACGATATACTTAACTCCTTCCTGCTGGCACACAGGCTCGGATTGAAAGGAGTTACAGTTTACAGGGACGGCTCAAAATCCCGTCAGGTAGTTAACATGGACGGAGAGAGAGCTGGTGCAAGAAACTTAGAGCCCAGCGATTACGTAAAATCCTTCCTGGAAGAAGTGTTTGCCGACGAACCGGACGGAGAAAAATTTCTGGAGCCTCAGAACTTTTACAACTCCCTACAGGGAGACAGGGGAAAGAAAAAGGACATGCTGGAGGACGACCAGCCCCATCCGCTCGACCAGGTGGATCAGCTAGATGAATGCCCCGATTGCGGCGGTAAAGTCATCCATGAAGGCGGCTGCAATAAATGTGTCGAGTGCGGCTGGAGTACCTGTTCTATAAGTTAAGCGATAATTGGGACAGTACTAGATAACGAAGAAAACCCCCCGACCACGCGGTCGGGGGGTTTTCTCTTTTTGAACTTAAAGCAAAAATCATTCAAGAAACGAGTCCGAGGCATTCGGAATCAACAAGTTAAAAAAGCCAACCTACTTTCCGGCTAGCTAAAAACCTCTCTTAGTTCCTCAACGACGTAAGTGGGGTCTATCCCGCTTTCTTCCAGACTTTCCCGTGTTTCCACTCCACTCAGGACCAGAGCGGAGTCCATACCCCCTCGTTCCGCCAGCAAGATGTCCGTCTCCAGCCGATCACCAATGACCAGGCAGTCTTCCAGGTCGGGATTTCCCGCAACTTCGATTGCTATCTCTGCCGTCACCCGGGAGGGCTTACCAACGATCCGCTCCGGCTGGAAACCCATCCCTTTTATGGCACCGACACAGGCACCGGCACCGGGAGATTCGCCGTCCGGGGTTGGAAACGTACCGTCCGAATTCGTGGCGAAGAACGTCGCACCGTTAGTTAACCCGGTCAGCGCCCTGTCCAGTTCCTCATAAGTAAGCCCTCGATCCATACCCACGGCAACCACATCGGACTCCACGGGCTCTACGACTTCGTGTCCCATGCTCTCAAGTTCCTGGTCCAGCCCTTCTTCCCCCACAGAAAAGACCGACGATTCCCTTCTGTTTTCCATCAGGTATCTGGAAAGGACGAAAGCACTGTTAACAACCCTTCCCGGCGGAAGTTCAACCCCGAGCTCTTTCAGGTTCTCAGCGAACTTATCCCTGGTTCTCGTCGAGTTATTCGAAAGCACGTAAACTTCGCCGTGAGACTTCAGCTCGTTTACGCTCTCCACGGCCCCGGGAATTGGCTGGCCCGACATCACGATTACCCCATCCATGTCGACGAAGAACACTTCGTAATCCTCCAGATCAAGCGTCTTCAATGTAGTCGATCATACCTCCATGTGTTAACTAAAAGAAGTTAATCAGCACCCTCACGATCATGAAAGCTCCGATCCCGACTTTAAAAACCGTCCCAAAGACCTTGCCAAACATCACGCCCAGCCCGCTTTTAACAGCATCACTGAGATTCTTACGCAAAAACAGTTCCACCAGAAAGGCTCCGGCAAAAGCACCGACAAATGCCCCGATCAGATTACCCACCACTGGCAGGGGTAGCCCCGCGGCGGCACCAGCAATCGCCCCGACAAACGACGCTACCAGTCCCGGAGTGCTGGTTCCGTATTTCTTCCCGAGAGCCAGACTTAACAACCAATCTAACACCTCGCCCAGCACAGCAAGCCCCAGAAAAACCAGGAACAACGACACGCTCACCAGTTCCCAGCCGGTCAGTAACCCGGCCAGAACCGAACCGGCAACAACTATAAACGTCCCCGGTATTCCGACGGGCAACAGAGCGAGGCCGACAAGGGAAATCAGCAGAAAAAGAATTATCCCGAGAATATTCATGGCCATTTACCTCCGAGACTGGTACTAAATATCACCCAAACTGACCATCGTCTTTTCAGTAGATAAACCTAAACAGGGAAATAAAAACGGGAATCGTAACGGCCGCGGTAAGATAACTGTAAACCAGGCCCTGCTTTAACAGCCCTGTATTGTCCCCGTAATGGCTGCCAATAACTGCCAGGTTCGTAGCCGGTGGGGTTGCAGCCTCTATCAATAGAACAAAAGATAGTAATTCAGGGGGGCGGAAAAAGTAAATACCGGTTAGTGCAAGCGCGGGGTAAACGACCAGCTTGAGGGCAACCAGCGTACTTATCGCTTTCGGATATGTTCCGGCGGTACTTTCGACGCGGGCAAGCATGCCTCCCAGAACGATCATTATTAAGGGGACCGTTACGCTCCCCGCATAAGAGGCCGTTTCAATTGCAAGATTAGGGATAAATACGTCCCAGCGGGCGATTAACAGCCCAATGGACGTAATAGTGGCCAAAAACGGAGGCGAACCAAGTACGTTCTTTACGAATTTAAGCGGCGTAATCACCTTTCCGGAGAGTAAAGCCACTCCCACTGACCATAGGTTGGGTGTCATTCCTAGAGTCAACAGGAAGATCAGCTGGAACGCCTTGGGCTGCTGGGTCCCGGTCAACAGTGCAGCAACTAGAGCAAGTGGTAAATAACCGGTATTAGGGAAACCAAGTAGAGCCCCAAACTGCCGCCTCTCCGTCCATTCAAGAGATTTCGAAAGCAATAACCCCAGAAGAAGACTTAAAAGCACAACCCCTGCCATACCCAGTGGATAAATCCACCAGTTCGGTATTTCCCCGAGCTTTGAACTACCGAGAAAATTCGAGAATATTAAAGCTGGCAGGGTAAAATATATGACTATCTTGCTAAGGTCATCGAATCCCTCCTCGGAGATCACGTCCAGCCGGGAGAGCAAAAAACCGGCAAAACCGAGGAAAAATATCTTCAACAGCGCACGACCTACGGTAAAAAAAGACTCTATAAATTGGTTCAACTACTAATCCTCCTTTCAAAAGTAATAAAACATCCAAGGTGATGGCTTTAATTCCGAATAATTTGCCCGAAAACCCGAGGTAGATTATAGTTAGAAACGGTTCAGGATTCTAACCAAGTTTAAAAAGGGAGGGTAACTTGTTCAGCAAATTAAGAAACGCACTCAGTTCAAGCCGGGGCGATTTTACGGAAATCAGGCTGGAAAAAGAATGGCGAACCGGGGTGAAGTACGAAAAGGACAATCTGATAAACTTGGATTCATCCGAAGAAGTAGGAGGGATCGTCAGAACCCTGGTTCAGGGAGGTTGGGGCATCTCGACCTTTAACTCAGTGGACGAAATTAAATCCAAAGTAAAGGAGGCATATAGAATTGGGAAGGAAACGTCCTCGTTCATGGATCAAAAAGTAGAACTGGCGGACATCAAACCACAGAAAGATAACGTAGTATCAAATATCCAGAGCGATTTTAGAGATGTTGCGCTGGAGGAAAAGCGCGACCTGATGCGGTCATACAACGGGTTGATGCTGGGTTACGACGACAGAGTAGAATCGACGAAAACCGTATATGGCGACTCCTTCCGAGAACTGACCTACATCAACACCGAAGGAGCGGAGATCTATCAGGAAATCCCCGATATTACACTCGCCCTGGTGGCAGTCGCCAGAGGCAAAGAAAACAACGTACAAACGGCTCACGACAGTATTGGCCGGGCCGGGGGATTCGATCATGTCAGGGGAAGAGAAGATATGGCGGAAGAGATCGCCGATAGATCCGTTTCCCTTTTATCAGCCGACCCAGTAGAAGGAGGCAACTACACAGTATTACTCAATCCGAAACTCGCCGGAGTATTTATCCACGAGGCCTTCGGACATCTATGCGAGGCCGATCAAGTCTACAAAAACGACAGGCTCAGGGATATGATGGAGCTCGGCCGTAAATTCGGTTCTGAAAATCTGAACGTCGTCGATGAGGGGTTCATTTCAGGGAAGAGGGGCAACCTCCCGTACGA
>CAZWZR010000018.1:0-14642 GCA_964638365.1 uncultured Thermotogae bacterium
CTCTTCCAGGTCTGATACTAAGTTCTCTTTGGACTCGAACCATCTGGCTTCCGGGATACCTGTTTCAGGCCGCAGTGCTTCTATTAAAGCTTCAGTGTATCTTCCTACAGATAGAACTGCGTCGATTCCTGCCCGCTTGACCGGATTTACGAGGTCTTTATGAAGCGATTGGGCATTTTCTCCTAGTTCCATCATGTCACCCAGAATCAATACCTTTTTCCCCGACGGATGGATATTCGATAAGTACTCCAGTGCGTTCCGAGTTGCCACGGGGTTGGCATTGTAGGTATCGTCGATGACCTCACCGGCAGAGAACTCCTTTGGCTGAAGTCGTTGCGGAAGTGGTGAGAGGTCTATTCCTTCTACCAATTTTGAGGCTTTCAGCCCCAGCTCCAGTGCAATTGAAGCAGCAGCAAGTACGTTCACGGCGTTTCCCCGCGAGTTCAAACTTGTTTCCAGCTTTAAAGGGAATTCTTCTGGATTATGAACTCCGTCGTCGCTGGCTTTATTGAGTGTTAGCTCCAGACCCTCGGTCCCCTTTATTCCGATATCCGAAACCCAGTATTTTAAACCTTCCCTTCTTTCGGTACCGTATTTTACTAGCTGGTATTCTTCTTTGCTGTTGACCTTCTCGAGCAATGGGGGAGAGTCCGCGTTAATCAATAGTTTCGCGCCGGCCTTCATTCCCGAAGTTATTTTCAGCTTTTCCCGGGTGATCTCCTCGACACTTTCAAAATTACCGAGATGCACCGCACCGACTCCTGTGACGACGCCTGCGGTTGGTTTAACCACGTCACTCAACGTTTTCACGTCGCCAGGATACTGTAGCCCAAGTTCAAAGACCCCATAGTCCACGGGCTCATCCATTTCCAGGAGGGCAAGGGGTAGACCGTATTCCGTATTATAATTTCCCGGCGACTTGTGAACCGCGCCGGCAGTGGAAAGAATCGAGACAATAAGTTCCTTCGTTGTGGTTTTTCCAAAACTGCCCGTTACCCCTACTATCGGGACGTCAAAGGATTCCCGATAACTACGGGCCATTTGCAGCAGTGCTTTTTCCGTATCATCAACTACAATCAGATTATGAAAGGAGTCTTTCAGGTAATCTCTTGACTCAGCCAGGGCAGCTACGGCACCTTTTTCGTATGCCTCGCCGATAAACTCGTGCCCGTCGGTATTAGTACCGGGCAGGGGGATAAAAACATCCCCCTGCGAGATCGTTCTCGTATCGATCGAAAAGCCTTCCGTTTCCAGTTCTTTCCTGTTGAGTATTTCTCCCTGGGTAACTTCTGCAATCTCTCCCGGGTTCAGCATCTACCTATTCTGATCCGTTTTCCGTCTCCTCGCCAGAACCATTCCCATCTACCTCGACCTTTTCTGAGGGAGAGTCTTCGGAACTGGTTACGTTGATTGAGATGGCCTGACTGCCGTATACTACCCTCTCGTCCATTTTTTCGCTCACCCGAGCAGCCGACTCGTACCTATATCCAGCACCGGCCATGGGCACCACGCTCTCCGCGAAAGGCTTCAGGAGTTCGACTGAGAGGCTCTCGAAACTCTTCAGGTTGTTGACGTAGCTGAGCCAGTCTTCGAAGTTTTCCAGCATGTCAGGCGGAGCAACATTTGTCGGCCTGGGGCCTCCGTAGGTAGCTACTACGTAATTCCCGGGTGGGAGATCTTTGGGAAGCTGAAAACCTCCCGTTTTCTCCATCAGCTCTCCGCGGTAGTTCTGAATCTTGACCTGGTATGCGAGCAGATCTCCCGGGGAGTAACTCCTCTTATCCGTAGCAAAGTAGGTAATCTGGCCCGACCTGATCTCCCTTTCGAAGGATACCTCGGCTTCAAGATTCGTAAGCTCCGGATTTGCGAATGGATTATGGGCTAAAGCATCGATAAATAGAGCTACCTGCAAAGAAGGCAGGTAGGACGCCTGTGTGTTGGAGAAAAATATATCCGTTCTTTCCAGAGGTTCCGGCATGTTCTCACCGGTAACTTTGTAATCGACCTTGATCGTTCCCGGTCCCGTCCTGTTGAGGGTCCGATTGATACCTTCCCTGATGGTGGAATAAGAGAGTGGCCCGATTAAGTTGCTGGTTTTAACGAGTTCGGCATTGAATTCGCTTCCCCCGTTGACTCCCCTTTCGGAGATCTGCAGGTCCGCATCAAACAGGTCCGTTTCTTTCCCGATTTCCCCCATTAAACCCTGCGTTCTGTCCTGAGTCACCGTACCCACGGCGTTTGTAACGTCACCTAGTTTGAAAGGAGCCTTGTAGCTTTTGACGGTATCCAGAACATTTGCTTCCGTCAGCAGGAAATCCGAAGCACCGTTTAGCAGGAAGCGGTGTCCCAGGCCGAGAATTCGATTCCCGTCGCGATAGGTCACAGTGCCAAGAGCCCCAATGGAAAGGTCTCCTTTCGCGAGTGATGCACCCATGGGACCGCCTGCCTGGAGTTCCATAGTCTCACCTGAGCTATTACCCGACCCCTGCAAGTTGTGAAATGAAAGATCGAACCCGGATAGGCCGTTCTCAAGGTTTTTCACCGAACTACCACCCAGAGGCTCAAGTGGGTCGTAGACTCGCTCGGTCCTCGAAGGGTCAATACCTTCTTTTAAAGCATTCAGGGAAGCTTCGGATAGCCCATTTACCATAACCGGAGTAACGGACTTCCGGAATACCAGTTCGCCCCTGCCAGAATCTGAGTTCGAGCTATCCCCTGCGGAAGAGTCCCCGATTTCCACGCTCTTTCCCGGAAAGACCTCTTCCAGAGAATTCTCCATGGAGCTTTCCCTGTCCTCCGAACTGGAGGAATCGGCTTCGACCGCACCGGGGTTTTCAAGCAGGTCAAGCATGGTGTTGATCGGGGTAATTAATGCAATCGGGTTGCTGGAATCCTTGCTCCACTGGGCGGATCTGCTAATAGCTCCAATTAGTTTTCCGTCTATGTAAGCCGGACTGCCGCTCATTCCCTGAGCTACTCCTCCCGACTTTTCGACGGCTTCTCCGCTCGCTCTTACCACTATAAAGTCCTGTAGTTCACCCGGCTCGTCGATCACATCAACGACACTTACGGAAAAAGTAGATATTTCATTGCCTTTGACAACCGTCTTTGCCGTCCCTTCCATGCCTTTTTCTATTTCATCGAGACCGAGAAAATCTACGCTGGATTCGGTAACGGCACCACCTGTGACAAATACTAACTGAATAGAAACAAACAAGATCAAAACACTTATTGCCTTCTTATTGAAGCTCAAAGTTTTTCGTTTCATAGCTTCCTCCCGGCTTTATTTACGAGCCACCGTTATTGAAATTGACCATGCCTCTCATTCTTAAAAGTAATCTGAGTAAAGACCTGAATTCAAAAATGTTCTAGGGCTTTATCAAAATTTAACCAATAATCAATACCTAATAGTAACGATAAAGCAGCGTTTTTTTCAGGTTAAATACGCGAAGTTGGGTCAAAGATTAAACACCAATACGCTCCCTGCTTTCCAGGAACGAAATGAGAATTCCAAATACCATGAATTTATCTATTTTTATATTACTCTTAGATTATAAATATATTATGAATTTTCGATGGATTGCTCTAACTGCTTTTTTATAAAGGTTTCTGGAGAAACGGTAAACCTGGTATACTTGCATTAACGGCGAAAACTTCTTAGATCTTTCACCCTTACAAGGTAATACTATAATTGGCAAATGAACCCCAACGGATAGGTCCGGGTAACTGTGACAGAGCTCCAGCAAGGGAGTCTCAGGAAGCCTAAGGAGTTTATTACCACCTTAGTTGAACTATTCTCTCGTTTAAGACCATCTTCTAAAACAGAATACAAAAGAAAATTGCTTCCGTCTTATGAACTTCTTCATCTCACCCACTGGGTTATGGTTAAAAGTTTTGAGTGCTGGGTCTTCTTTTGTAAAAGAACAAGGTCCGCCGTTAAAGCTGTTTTTCTACAAGCCCCGTCACTTGGGGCGGGGTTCTTGACTTCCATTGAGGACCAGAATTCTAGGTTTATGAAAGAATTGAGTTGTCCTGCCTTTGCCAGAGGTAGCGGACGAGATTTCAAGAAATCAATAGACCAAAAATATTTCCGGTCAAGCACGTCAACTGTTGGTATTTTCACTTAATTTCCTTATATTTATGGGAGTATTTTATAAGAAGTCCCGGGAGGAAAAAAATGTCCACCGATAAATTGTTAAGAGTAGAAAATATATACAAGAGATATGGAGACGAGGAAGTTCTAAAGGGCGTTACATTTGACATGGACCACGCAGAAACAAAGGTCATCATCGGACCTTCAGGAACGGGCAAGAGCACCCTGTTGCGCTGCATCAATCAGCTGACCGCCCCCGATCAGGGGCACGTCTGGCTGGAAGGAGAAGAAGTCACCGATAGCTCGAAGGACATAAACAAGTTTAGACAGAATATCGGTATGGTATTTCAGCACTTCAACCTCTTTGAACACCTCACCGCCCTCGGGAACGTCACGCTCGGTTTGAGAAAAGTAAGGGGGTTCAGCAAAGAGGAGGCAAAGGAACTCGGACACGAGGAACTGGAAAGAGTCGGTCTATCCGATCAGACTGAATCGTACCCGGCCCAGCTCTCCGGGGGTCAGAAGCAGAGAGTCGGTATTGCCAGGGCACTGGCGATGGAACCAAAGATAATTCTTTTCGACGAACCCACCTCAGCTCTGGATCCCGAGCTAATTGGCGAGGTACTCGAAGTAATGAAGGACCTGGCAGAATCGGGATTGACCATGCTCGTTGTAACTCACGAGATGGGCTTCGCGAACTCTGTTTCGGATGAAATAATTTTCATGGAACAGGGAAAGATCATCGAACAGGGGACACCAACCCAGTTCTTCAACAATCCAGAAAAAAGCCGGACAAAGGAGTTTCTCCACAAATTGACGGAACTTTACGGAGAGAGGGAGTAAATAGCCGAAAACAGAACCTTACGCGGTCCCACCAAAGCTTATTGAGGAACCCCGCATCTGGAGTGCGAGGTCTTGGTTAGAGTAATATAGAGACGGTTAAAGGGTTTTGTTA
Source organism: uncultured Thermotogae bacterium (assembly GCA_964638365.1). Classification (GTDB taxonomy): domain Bacteria; phylum Bipolaricaulota; class Bipolaricaulia; order M55B111; family M55B111; genus JAGXLP01. Next base: position 5,049 of record CAZWZR010000018.1, read on the forward strand.
ACTAGGACAGGTGGCTATAGCAGGGCCGTTCTGGCGAAACCAGACTAGAGATTATAACGGTTACACCCACCCTCAATTATATAGCTCGGGATTAAGGTACTTTGCCAGCGCAAATACCAGGGCATTTCTATATGCACTTTGCCTGGTAATGATCTCATCCGTAAAAACACCGATAGCACCGGGCCCCCTTTTTACCTCTTCCTTTCCCGTTATCTCATCCATGATCGGGCCGAGTTCCTCACCCTCTCTAATCCTGCTGGCAACTGAATCCGGGAGCTTCAGTCTCCCCCCACCGCCTATGTAGCTCTTTCCGTCCCGGTCAATTAAATACGACCAGCCCGTGAGGAACATTCCGAACTCCGTGTCGCTAACCGAACCTTCCAGGCCGACGCTGAAATAATAATTATCGGCCTTTTTAACCCGCCTCGCCCTGTTCTTAGCCCCGGTAATAGCTTCTTGATCGGAGGTCGGCTGGTCAGAGACACCTGAATTCACGTCCAGTCTCTCTATTTCGGTCTCTTCCCCTATAAGTTCAAAACATTCCTCGGTGGCTTCTTTTTTTACCGGATTAGTGCTTCCAACCCCAATCTTCATGTTTCTACCTCCCACGGAAAGTAACGATTATTGAGAGTTATTTTAATTCCTGCGGCAAGTTTTTTCTACGGGTTTCGGCCCATGTGTGAAAGAAAAGCCTTTACCCCTATAATAATGTCGAGGTGAAGAATATGGCGGAGAATGAAAAAATCGAGGACCAGAAGATAGATGGTGGTCTGGTTAATGAAAAAGGTACAATTACGGTGTCCGAAAAGGTTGTGACCGCGGTCGTGGCCGGGGGAGCTTCACAGATAGAAGGCCTTGGCCAGAAGAAGTCCTCCGTTACCGAGGACATCGGGCGTATTTTCGGTAGTCAGCGACGCGGCGTCACGATAGACTTCGATGGAGACGAGGTTTCCGTAACTTTGAAAATAGCCGTAAAGCAGGGCTACCCCGTGCACGAGGTAGCAAAAAAGACCCAGAAGAAGATAAAAGAGGATATTGAAGAAAAAACTGGACTGAAGGTAAATCACGTCGATATTTACGTTCAGAAACTTCAGGTCGAAGAAGAGACGGTTCCCGAAGAAGTCCTGCCGGATAGCTCCAGCGAAGAGGACTAGGGTCTTGCCAACGAGCTGAGAAACAGTTAAACTTTTTCAACTTCTTGGAGGGGTGGGCGAGTGGACGAAACCGCCGGTCTTGAAAACCGGAGAGCCCTTTCGGGCTCCGTGGGTTCGAATCCCACCCCCTCCGCCAGCAAGAAGGACTAGATAGACAAACCCAGAGCTCATAGAAAGTAATTTTTAATAGTCCTTTCGGGTTTTCACGAAATTGAACTTGATGTTATCGTCAGACCGATCTGGACGCTAACACTTTTTCACCTCACCAGGCTCCGGAGGCCAATGTCTATATCACCTGCAGTTATCCTATCTTTCACCGCATTTATTGCCGTCATAAGCTGGATAAGCTGGAACCTAACGCTCGATGCCTGGTGGCAGCCGACCGATCGTCAGACGGCTTTCAGAATGTTAGAACTACTGGATCTCCAGCCCGGCGAAGTTGTGTACGATCTCGGCTGCGGTGACGGCAGGTTGGTAATTCAGGCGGTTCGGGATTTTGATCTTGAAGCAGTAGGAATAGAAATCGATCCGGTAAGGGTTATTATTGCCAGGTTGAGAATTCTGGCGGGAGGAGTTTCCCCTGATGCAAAGGTAATAGCGGGGGACATGTACAAAGAGGACCTGTCAGGGGCTAACGGAATTCTTCTTTTTCTCTCAGGTGAGGCGAATGAAAAACTCGGACCGAAGTTCGATCGAGAACTCGATGCCGGAACCAGAATAGTATCTTATTACCATGAACTGCCAAACTGGAGTCCAATCCACGAAGAGGAAAACTCCAAAGGTTATCCGATATATCTATACGAGGTGAAGGGCCGTGAAGAAAGGGCTTCCAGAGCTGCTGGGTCGAATTGAATACCAGGAAGTTCACGGGGAGAAGGATAAAGCCGTCAGCGGTATTTCCCACGATTCGCGGGCGATTGAAGAAGGGGATTTATTTCTGGCGATTCCCGGCGGAAACGTAGATGGACACGATTTCATTGCGGAAGCAGTGGACAACGGAGCAGAAGCGATAGTTGGGGAGAAAAAGCGCGAGGAACTGTGTGTCGGTTCTGTAACCTACATTCGGGTCAGAAATAGCAGGAAACAAATGGCCCGGATCAGTAGCTCTTTTTACGACGACCCGACTGATTCGTTGTTTACCATAGGCATTACGGGTACCAATGGTAAGACCACCACGACCCATCTTACGGAGGAGGTTCTCGGTAAAGAAGAAACGGATGCAATAAGCACCATCACCAACGAGGCGGTTCCGGGGCAGGAAGGTCCCGTGACCACGCCTGAGTCCCCCAGAATTCAGGAAATTGCCCGTGATATTCTGAAAAGCGGCAAGACTAACTTCGTTCTCGAGGTTAGCTCCCATAGCCTGGAGCTCGACCGAGTTGCCGGGATCGACTTCGACGTGGGACTGTTCACTAACCTAACCAGAGATCATCTCGATTATCACAGCTCTATAGGGGAGTACAAGGACGCTAAAAAGAAACTCTTTCGCTACCTGAATAACGGGGATACGGCGATACTGAACGATGACGAAGATTTTAGCGAAGAAATAGAAAAGGTGGCAAATTCCGAAACGGTAAAGTACGGCTTGACCGGGTCCCCTGACGTGTCAGCAGGCTATATAAAGAGGACTAAAAAGGGTATCTCGTTTAAAGTTCACTCACCCTGGGGATCCGCTAAAATAGAGTCAGGGCTTTTCGGTGTTTACAACGTCTACAACGCGCTTGGCGCAATAACTGTTGGTCTCACGCGGGGAATCGAGCTATCCGAGATATCGGTTAGGCTGGAAAGGTTAAACTCTCTCCCCGGCAGAATGGAAAAGTACGAACTAAATAACGGTGCCGATATTTACGTGGACTTTGCCCATAACCCGGGTGCACTGGAACGGACTCTGGCCGAACTTAACCATCTTTACGAATCCGTGTCCGTGGTCTTTGGCTGTGGTGGGGAGAGCGATCATGGTAAGAGACCGGAAATGGGAAAAGTAGCCGAGCAGTACGGCTCCATGGTTTACCTGACGGACGATAACCCGAAAGAAGAGGACCGAATGAAGATATTAAGGGAAATAGAGAAGGGAATGAGTAAAAATTCCAGCCACAGCGTGGTTCCGAACCGAAAAGAAGCAATTGAGCAGGCAATAGACGACCTTGAACCAGAAAGCTCTCTGTTGATTGCCGGAAAAGGCCACGAAAGTTACCAAATCGTGGAGGGAGAGTGGATTAACTACGACGACAGGGAATACGTAGAAAAGCTCTGCAGAGAAAAGTCCTTAATTTAAGATCTCGGATAGCAATTCCACTGCTTTCCGTTTCGTCTCTTCCCTAGTACAGTCCGTTTCCAGCACGTGTTCGGCCTTCTTACGGGCGTCCTCCGGCAGGGCCTGAAGCTCAACTCTCCGTTCAGCTCTGGATTGGGAGATTCCGTCCCTTTCCACCAGTCTTTTGACCTGTTCTTCCTGGTCGACGGTCACCAGTAAGACCCGATCAAATTTACTTCTATCGACCTCGGATGATTGGAAAAGGAGAGGTATTTCGATCAACAGAAGCTCCGCCCCCTCGTCTTCGTACCGATCAATTAGTTCCTCGATCCTTCTACTGACGTACGGGTGAGAGAGACTCTCCAGTCTCTGGAGCAGGTCCGGATTCTCAAAAACCAGTTCCGCGACCTTCTTTCGATCTACTTTCCCATCATTCCGGAGAACCTCGGGTCCAAGCAGGTCGATAACTTCTTCGTAATAGGGATTGTCCGGTCGATATATTTCTTTGGCGAGGTTATCCGCCTGGAGGGTTTCTACTTCCGGTAATTCCTCCTCAGCGGCATTCAGCACGACGGTCTTGCCGGAGGCGATACCCCCCGTGAGGGCTACGGTCTTCAAATTTATCCACTCCGCTAGCGCCGGATAAGAACTTGCTGGATAAACCGATTAAGAAAAGTTTTTATGAGCTGAGGCTACGACTTCACTGATTCTGCAGCCATTATCGTTTTCACCGGTTTTCGATAGGTGGAAGAAGTACTCGATGTTAGCACTCGATTTGCCCTGAATTGAGGAGTAAGTGCAGTTTAAAACGTTGAGACCCAGACCCTCAGCAGTTTCCCTTGTTTCCTTTAGAACCTCCCGGTGAACTTCGGGATCAGTGACGACCCCACCGTCTTCTACTTGCTCCGGTCCGGCCTCGAACTGGGGCTTAACGAGAACTACCATTTTGCCGCCGGGCTTTAGGACTTCTCTCGCATTGGGTAATATCAGTTCAAGAGAAATAAACGAAACATCTATTGTGACGAGATCGGGTTCGGTCCCGATTTCTTCCGGCTGGAGGTAGCGTGCGTTTTTACCTTCTATCGGTTCAACTCTTTCGTCCTGACGAAGACTCCAGTCCAGTTGACCCTTCCCCACGTCCAGAGCCCAGACCTTTGTTGCCCCGTTTTTCAGCATGTAATCGGTGAATCCACCCGTAGATGCCCCTATATCGAGTACTTCCAGCCCTTTCACCTGGACGTCGAATTCTTCCATTGCACCTTCTAGTTTCTCCCCACCCCTGCTGACGTATCGTTTTTCGTCCCTCTCCAGCGAAATTTCGGAATCCCTGGGTACCTGTCTCCCTGGCTTATCTCTAAGTTGCCCGGAGACGTAGACGTTTCCTGCCATTATCTCTCGTTTTGCTTTTTCTCTACTCTGGCAGAGTCCTCTTTCCCGTAACAGCACATCCAATCTCTCTTTATCTGCCATGGTGAAAGATAGTAAGGTAGGTTAGTTTAGTTATCGTCGGTGAATTCCTTGAACTTTCTCAATTCCATCTGCTGATCCAGGAAATCTTCGAACTCCTCGCCGGCCTCTTCGTCCTCGATCTCCTCGTCAAAAGGAGATTCCATGGCCACATCTCTGAATATATCCTCGTCAACGAAGATCGGACTGTCGGTGCGTAAAGCAAGGGCGATAGAATCCGAAGGTCTCGAGTCTATTTTAAGCTCTTCCCCTTCCGGTCCTTTTAGCGCGAGGGTCGCATAATAAGTTTTGTTACTCAGGTCATCGATGACGACTTTTTCCAGTTCCTGGCCCATTTTGTCCAGAACCGACTTCAACAGGTCGTGGGTAAGCGGTCGTTCGAACTCTTTTTCCTGAAGTTTCAATGATATAGCGAGTGCTTCGTTCTGGCCTATCCATATAGGCATGACCTTCCGGTCTTCGTCCCCTTCCAGGAGAACGACGGGAGCGTTATTAGAAGTATCAACCAGTAAAGCTTTGACGCGGACTCTCTCCATATGTTCCACCTCTTCTGACCTATTCTAGTGGCTGGTTCACCATCTTTCAAATGAGAGGAATCGTTAAATAAGTTTTGAACCTCGTTTTCCCGGAACAGAACTTCCAATCCCAGGATTCCTATTTAAGCCCGCAGCCTCCGACAGCTTCGATACCAGGATGGACCATATCTGTGTAATAACGAAAAATCGGAATTAAAGAGCGTTTCCAACGAGAAGCTGGAACACCCAATCAGGATTCCCGAATCCCGACGAGAAGATTCAGAAGTTTCGAGAGTTGATAATTAACGATTCTGGCAATAGATCTTGCCTTTTGGTTAGGACCATTGACTCCTGCTTATGAAGTTTTTTGGAAGGTTATTGGAGACAGGGCGAATCCTTTTATCGATAGGTTCGGATCATAAGACCACTTCCTCGCCCGCACCGAATTGCAGAAAGCCATTACCGTACTCCCTTTCGATTATATTTATCGCCTTATTTCCCGTACAGTGGGTAGGGGCTATTCTTTCTACTCCGAATTGCTCGAACTCCTCCAGTACCCCGTTTATTTCTTCCCTGCTGCTGGACCCCAGGTGAAAACCACCGAGAATCAAGTGCGGGGACTCTCCCTTTATACGTTTTGCATTACCCACGATTTTCGTTATTCCTGGATGGGCACAGCCGGAAATGACTACAGGGCCCCGATCAGTACCGGCGATCAGGCTCTGTTCAGGGATCTCCTTGCCCCGATATCCACCAGTCAGCTCTCCTGTAGAGATTAACCCCGGCGACAGGACTTTCTTCTCCCCGATGACCACGAGTTCCGCCCCGTAATCTTTTACCTTGTTTTTCAGGTCTTCGGGAAACCCCTCCGTCATATAAACTGTTAAATCAGTGTTATCCCGCAGAATCCCGGAGATGCCTCCTACGTGATCGCAATGAGGGTGGGACAGCATTACCCCATCCAGCTTTGCGGGAGAAATTTCCAGAGTCTCCATGTTATTGCGCAGCACGTTCACGTCGGCACCGGTATCAAAAAGCAAGTGAAAACCTGGACGCGAAACCAGAACGGCAAAACCCCACCCCGAAATCAGGCCCTCTTGCCGGGAGGTATTGTCGTATATGCCGGTAATTTTTAATTCTTCCATTAATCATCCCCGCCGCAACGGGAGGAACCCTTTGAATTTAATCCATGCCCAGCTCTTCTTGCAATTTGCTCCAGATGTTTTTTACCTCTTCAGCTGCCCCCTGGTCCGTGTATTCAACTACGCTCTTACCTTCAACCATTGCCTCTGTCACGGTCGAATCGTATGGTATTTTACCGGTTACCGGGATTTCGTTCTCCCTGGAAAAGGCTTCGATCTCCTCGACCATTTCTTCGTTGAGATCGAACTTGTTGATAGCTACGGAAGTTTCTATATCGAAGTTTTCGGATAACTCGATTACCCTCCTCAGGTCGTGTAAACCGGACACAGTCGGCTCCGTGACGATCAGTGCCAGGTCGACGTCGGCCAGTGAAGCGATAACCGGACAGCCGGTGCCTGGAGAACCATCAATTATGATCATCTCTTTTTCTTCCGCCTCGGCCAAATCACCGGCTTTTTCCTTAATTTCGGTAACAAGCTTTCCTGAAGTCTCTTCTCCGGCCCTCAGTTCACCATGAACGAGCTTCCCGTAATCAGTTTTTGACCGGTAAGAATAGCCGGATAGCACCTCTTCCATGTGAATGGCATCTTCCGGGCAGACGTGAGCACAGACACCGCACCCCTCGCAGCGGTAGGGATCGATATCGTAGTTTTCGTCTATCGCGTCAAACCGACAGTAATCACGGCAGATCCCACAATCAGTGCATTTTTCGTCATCCTTGACTGCTTCCTTGCCTCCGGAAAACTCCTCTTTCGATTCGGCTTCGGGGTCAAGAACTAGATGCAAATCTGCTGCATCTACGTCGCAGTCGGAAATTACCTTATCATCAGAAAGGTAAGCAAACGAAGACACCAGAGTGGTCTTCCCCGTGCCCCCTTTACCACTTATCACCAGTAGCTGTTTCATGAATCTATTGCTCCTTTAATCCCGACTTCTCGAGAGGTACTGTCCTTTCCCGATTCACTAACTGCGTTATCCTCTGCCTTATCTACCAGCTCTTCTATCCTTTCGTATAGATCCAGAAACCGATCAGTCCAGCCATGTAATCGGTCAACAAATGGCTCTCCATTCGAGTACAATTCTGCGATCTCTCTATCGTTCGGTATCTTCAGCAGTACGGGTACTTCCTCCTTCTGACAGTACTTTTCAACGTCCTGGTTACCGATTCCATCCCTGTTGATTACGACTCCTACCGGTATTCCAATCTCCCGCGCTACCTTCACGGAGAGTTTTAAATCATGGAGACCGAAGGGGGTCGGCTCTGTAACCAGTAAAGCGAAGTCGCTACCCTGCAAGCTCTCAATTACTGGACAGGCTGTTCCGGGCGGAGAATCAAGGATAGAGACCTTCTCCGAGGAAGTTTTCTTCTTTAATTCCCTGATTATAGGGGTTGCCATCGGCTCCCCCACTGTTAGGTCTCCCTCGTAGTAATCCACGGAGCCTGCTCTGCCCTTCCTTATTGAACCTATCTTCTTATCGTGCTCGGAAATTGCATCTACCGGGCAGACCAGTGAGCACAATCCACAGCCATGGCAGAGTTCCGGATAGACGAGCGTGTTATCGCCGAAGGTAGCTATGGCGTTAAATTCACATGCATCTGAACATTTCCCGCAATTGGTGCAGGTATCCTCGTTTACCTCAGGAACCTGAATATTTACGTCCTCCGACTGCTCGGTCTCAGGATCGAGAAATATACCTGCATCAGGCTCCTCGACGTCACAGTCGTAGAACTCCACATCGTACTCTTGCTCCAGGGCAAGGGCCAGGTTGGTTGCCACCGTTGTTTTACCAGTACCGCCCTTGCCCGCGGAAACCGTTATTTCCATTTAACCTCCTCCCGAAGCTTTATGTATCGAAAAAAACTACCGGCAATCATCCGTGATGCTTGTGACCGCCGGAATGATCGTGATTCCCGCCAAACTCGTGACTCTCGCAGGCGTCCGATTCGGAAGCGGCCAGTAGCTGGTCCTCCCGCCACTCTTCCAGGGCTTCTCGTACAGGACCCCCCGCACCCACGTAGACGTCGATTCCGTGATCATCAAACAGTTGAATGGCCTTCCTGCCCAGACCGGAGCAGATCATCACGTCGACACCTTCCTGGGCAAGAAGATCCGCAGGGAGACCCTTACCACCTTTATGGGTACTCTCGTTCGCTATTACTTCTACCTCTTCTGTTTCATTATCGACGATAGTATAGGTCGGTACTCTGCCAAAATGTTCCCCAACTCTTCCGTCAATTCCTCCATTTCCTTCCGTCGGAAAGCACACCTTCATTGTTTTCACCATCCAGTAAGTTTAGCCGATCACTTGCCCTGACCACCCGAAGTTGTGGGTTCACCTGTCTTCGTCAGTCTTCCTTCCTGGTAATCCTCAACAACGTTTTTAACGGTTCCCGATGCTCCCGTATATATATCAATACCAGCCGCTTCAAGCGCATCAAAGGCATTTGGCCCGACGTTACCGGTGGCCACTGCATCAGCGCCGTTGTTTGACAGGGTTTCGGCGGCCTGAACGCCGGCACCACCCCGTGCAGATTTGCTCGAATTCCGCATCGACTCGAACTCCATTGATTCCGTGTCTATTAATAGAAAATACGAACAGCGACCGAATTTTGGGTCAGAACTGGAATCCAGTTCCTGTCCTTTCGCTGTTACCGCTAGTTTCATTCCCTACCTCCTCAGTTTTCTCCCTGTTTGTCGAGTTCTCTCATCCGGCTCTTCATTGCATCGAGCTCTTCTTCCAGAGCTTCGATCTCGTTTTCGAGGTATTCCTTTTCCTCTTCCTTTGCCTCTTCTTCTGACCGCGCTGCTCCGTAATTGGCTGCTCCCCTGTAACCAGCGTTAGCTCTTCTCGCAAAACCTCTTCCAAACCCAAATCCCCTACCGGGACCACGGCCGTAGCCAGCACCTCGTCCAAAGCCTCCGAACCCCTCTCCACCTCGCGGTGCACCTTTGGTGTAGCCGGGAGAGTTAAATCCTGAGCAATAGCCTAATCCTCTACCGGTTCTCGGCCCTTCACCTCTTGGTCCTGTTCTGTCTCCGTATGGCATGAAAATCACCTC
>CAZWZR010000019.1:0-14561 GCA_964638365.1 uncultured Thermotogae bacterium
TCACCTCGATTTTCAACAATTATACCTAAACCTATAAGGACTGTAAAAGGAATTCCTCGTAATTACGAGTAGGATTGTATGCTTTGGTTTAATTAAGGCCTAAATGTTGCTTTATACCCGCCGCAGCTTAAAATTGGAACGAACTAGAACTCAATTGTCAATCGGGAGGTAAAGATGGGTCAACCCGCTGTAGTGGCTGTATATGGAAATTCGGATTCCGGGAAGACGGAGCTGGTGGTGGATTTAATCGAGGACTTTAAAGGAGATGGGCTGAAGGTCTGTACGGTAAAACACAGTCCTTCGAAGGTATCGCTGGATGAAAAGGGTAAGGATTCATGGAGGCACAGGGAAGGCGGTGCAGAACTGGTCGTTTTCTCCACGGAAGTGGAAACCGATTTCCTCTTTCCCGAAGAGATGAAAATCGAGGAAATCGTCGAAGCGGTGGGGAAGTTAATCGACCCTGATTTGATTATTGCCGAGGGATACAAGGACGAAGACGTGCCAAAGATAGCGGTCGGTGACATCGAAGAAAGGGCGAATACGCTTGAGAGGTTTGACGGAAATCGAGAGAAGCTAAATGAGGCGATCCGGAGGGAGCTCGAGATAAAGGAGATAGAAGACGAACTTCCCGCTCTGGACTGCGGTAGGTGCGGGTACGACAGCTGCAGGGGTCTGGCGGAAGGGATCTATTCGGGCGAGAATACCCTGGAAGATTGCGAGGTCAGGGAGGAGCGGACCGTGGAACTGAAAGTCGATGGAGAAGAGGTCCCGCTTGAGAACTTTCCAGCCTTGATGGTCAAGGAGGGGCTTAAGGGAATGCTCAGATCTCTGAAAGGTGTCGAAGGCGAAATTGAAAGAGTGTCCCTGGAAATCATCGAATAATTGAGCACTGACGAGTCCATATCCATTCAGTGGAAGTCTTCGGGCTTCCAATAATTTGTAACAAAACGCTTTTTGTTCCCAGGAGGCTCCGGTGCTCTCCCTTAGGAGGAGTTAACCCGCAAGGTTGATCACGGCTCCACCATATTACAATTTACCGAGACGAGACCAGTAAAGGGGGTTCGGCCTTCGTCTGGAAATTGTTTACCGAACTGGGCCAAGATAAAATCGATGAATTCAATCACCGCAAAAGAGTTTGACGTCTTTGAAGCAGAGGTAGTGGAACGTGACAGCCGCGTGACGGTAGTTGCCAGAGAAGGTGGTGAAGAGTTTCGCGCTCACCTGCGCAATACGGGCCGGCTGGAGGATCTGATCTATCCCGGAGCTTCCGTAGTTTGTCACTGGAAGGAGGGGGGTAAGACGGACGCTCGACTGATCGGTGCCGTAGATAACGGTTCCTACGTTCTTCTCGACACTCACGTACAGGAGAAAGTTTTTGCCGTGGCTTTGCGTGCAGGAGGAGTAAATCCGCTGCCCTCGATAAAATCAGTGGAAGAGCAGGCCTCCTACCGGGGGAAAAGGTTTGATTACGGTATCCGTACGGCGAGAGGGTTCGGCTATCTGGAGCTTAAATCCGCCGTTACCTGTAAAGAGGGCTGGGCGAGCTACCCCGATGCTCCCTCGCAGCGGGGCCTGGAACACGTCGAGATTCTTACCGAGATGGCAACAGAGGGGGGAAATTCTTACGTAGCATTCGTCGTGACTCACCCGGACTGTGATAAGTTCAGGCCAAACAGGAAGGTCCACCCCGAGATGGCGGAGGCGCTAATGGAGGCTAGGGATAGCGGTGTCGAACTGTTCGCGCTTAAGATGGTTTTAACGGCGGATGGGCTTGTGAGGCCACTGGATACCGAGGTGCCGGTGAGGCTGAGTCCTTAAACCTCTGGGTTCTCGGGTAATCGCAGGGCTTTTACCTACCAATTTCCTCAAGTATAATTGAAGGTCAACCATGAAAAAGATATCCATAAAAGGCGCAGGAGAACATAACCTCAAAGATATAGACCTGGAGATCCCCAGGGACAACCTGGTAGTAATTTCCGGTTTAAGCGGGTCGGGTAAGTCCTCGCTTGCCTTCGATACCATATACGCCGAGGGCAGGAGGAGATATCTTGAGTCTCTTTCAGCCTACGCGAGGCGCTTTCTCGGTCAGATGGAAAAACCCGATGTGGACTTCATTGAGGGTCTGTCGCCTTCTATATCGATCGATCAGAAGACCACGGGTCAGAACCCTCGCTCTACGGTCGGTACGGCCACGGAGATATATGATTACATGAGGCTGCTTTACGCCCACGTGGGGGTTCCGCACTGCCCGAACTGTGGACAGGAACTCTCCACCCAGACTCCCGAAAGGATAATCAACCAGGTTATGGACCTGGAGGAAGGGAAAAAGATATACGTCCTGGCTCCGGTCGTAAGGGGCAGGAAGGGGGAATACCAGGACCTGTTTCAACAGTTGAGGGATCAGGGTTTCATGAGGGTCCGGATTGACGGCAGTATTATGGAGCTTGAGGAAGGAATAGATCTGGAAAAGTACGTCAAACACGACGTGGAAGTCGTGGTCGACAGGTTGCTGGTTAAAAGCGACGTCAGAGCTCGGGTTGCTGATTCCGTGGAGACGGCTCTCGAATTAGCGGATGGAAACCTGATAATTAAGGTGAAGAACGGTGAGGAGCTGACCTTTAGCGAAGAGCAGGCCTGCGCGGATTGTGGAATTAGCGTTCCGGAGCTTACCCCCCGGATGTTCTCCTTCAATAGCCCTTACGGGGCCTGTCAGAAGTGTGACGGTCTGGGGAAGAAGGCCGAGGTGGACCCCGATCTCGTCCTGGACGAGAGCCAGTCGATTGACGAGGGCGGTATCCTGCCCTGGAGGAAGAATCCCGGTAAGTGGCGGGAGGCCATCCTCTCCGCGTTCTGCAAAGCAAAATCCATTCCCATGGACAGGCCGATCGGCGAGTTATCGGACGAAAAGCTCGAACTGCTGCTTTACGGAGCCGACGAAAAGGTAAGTTTTCTTTACACTAACAGGAAGGGTCAGACCAAGCGCCACAGGCGGAAGTTCAAGGGCGTTATACCTGAACTGGAGAAAAAATACCGTGATTCCAGTTCAAACAGCAGCCGAAAGAGGATCGAGGAGTACATGGCTAAGTTACCCTGCCCCAGTTGCGACGGGGGACGACTCGATCAGAAGAGCCTCGCCGTGACGATCGACGGGAAGAACATTCACGAAATCACTCGGATGTCGATCGATGACGCCTATGATTTCTTCGATTCGCTCGAGTTGAGTCACAACGAGGAGATGATTGCCGGGGAGGTCCTGGAAGAGATCAAGGCCAGACTAGGCTTCCTGCTTGACGTGGGGCTGGACTACCTGACGCTGGACAGGGAATCGGGAACGCTCTCGGGAGGGGAAGCCCACAGGATAAAGCTGGCGACTCAGATCGGTTCCGGGTTGACGGGAGTGCTCTATATCCTGGACGAACCCACGGTTGGCCTGCACCAGCACGACGTGAACAGGTTGCTGGATACTCTCAAGGATCTCCGCGACATGGATAACACCGTCATAGTAGTAGAACACGACAGACAGACGATAACCGAATCCGACTGGGTAATCGAACTGGGTCCGGGTGCAGGTGCCAGTGGGGGGGAAGTGGTGCACGAAGGTCCGCCGGAAGAACTGGTGGAAGTAGAGGAATCTTGGACTGGCAAGTACCTGCGGGGCGACGAAGAGATACCGATTCCCAGAAAGCGACGCCACTCTGCGGGCGACAAGATCTGGGTCCGGGGAGCTCGGGAGCATAACCTGAAGGATATAGACGTCGGAATACCGCTTGGACTGTTTAACTGCGTGACCGGGGTCTCGGGATCGGGAAAGTCGACGCTGATAAACGATATCCTGTACCGTCAACTGGAGCGGGAGCTCCATAATAGCGGGGCCAAACCAGGTGACCACGACTCGCTGGAGGGAGTGGATCAGCTGGAAAAAGTCATCGAGATAGATCAGTCCCCGATCGGTCGAACTCCTCGATCGAACCCGGCAACTTACATCAAAGTATTCCGCTACATCCGCGAGCTATTTGCGGAGACGCCGGAATCTCAGACGAGGGGCTACGAAAAGGGGCGGTTCTCTTTTAACCGAAAGGGCGGAAGGTGCGAGGAATGCAAAGGTCGGGGGCACAAGGAGATCGAGATGCACTTTCTCCCTGACGTTACGGTCCCCTGTGAGGACTGTAATGGAAAGAGGTATAACAAGGAAACCCTCCAAATTACCTACAAGGGTAAAACGATCGCCGACGTGCTTAACATGACGGTGGATGAAGCGCTACATTTCTTTGCGAACCACGAAAAAATCAAGAGAAAACTGGAAACACTGCGCGATATCGGGCTGGGATACATAAAGCTCGGCCAACCTTCTACGACCCTCTCCGGTGGTGAGGCACAGCGAATTAAGCTTGCCAAGGAGCTTTCACGCCGGAGAAAGGGACATACGCTATACCTGTTCGACGAGCCCACGACCGGACTACACGCCGAGGACATTCGTAAGCTAATGGACGTGCTACACAGGCTCGTCGACGAGGACAATACGATAGTCGTCATCGAACATAACCCGCACGTGATAAAGACGGCGGACTGGATAATCGACCTCGGACCCGGCGGCGGAAAACACGGGGGAGAGCTGATAGCAGAAGGAACTCCCGAGGAGATCAGCGAAATCGAGGAGTCGTTTACCGGGGAGATACTGGATGAGATCTTCTCCGAAAAGAGAGAAGAACTGTTAACGAGATGAACCTCAAGGAAGAGGTCAAGGACTTCCCGGAGGAGCCGGGGGTCTATATTATCCGTTCGACCGGAGAGGTCATCTACGTCGGGAAGTCAGCTTCCCTCCGGGATCGGGTAATGAGCTACTTCAACTCCGGGAAGGCAACCAGGATGAAAACTAAGAGCCTGCGAGAGGAAGCGGACGAGGTGGATTACATAGTTACCGATACCGAAGTGGAGGCCCTGGTTCTCGAGGAAAACCTGATCAAGGAGTACCGTCCGAAGTACAACGTCCTGCTTCGGGACAACAAACGCTACCCCTACCTAAAGCTAACCGACGAGAAGTTCCCTCAGCTGGAAGTATCCCGTAAGCGCGGGGAGGCAAGCGGGGAGTTATTCGGCCCTTATACCGACTCCGGCGCCATGCGGGAAACCCTGGATACCATCGAAAAGATATTTCCAATCCGGGACTGTAGCTGGTCTCCGGACGACGGGCATCGTCGACCCTGTCTGCGCTATCACATCGACCTCTGTCCGGCACCCTGCGCCGGAAAGGCCGACCGGGAAAGCTACATGGAAACGGTTGATCAGATAAGAGACCTACTGAAGGGCAGGATAAAACAGGTCGAGGAAACGCTCAGGGAAAAGATGGAGCGGGCTTCTGAGAACCGGGACTACGAAAAGGCGGCGGAATGGCGGGATAAAATAGAGGCTCTGGGTAAGATATCCCGGAGGCAGAACGTCCGGCTAAAAAACGAGCTGGATCGGGACTTCATCGCCCTGAACAGGGAGGACTCCGAAAGTACCGGAAGGGGTAAAAGAGGGGTAATTCAGGTTTTCTTCGTCCGTTCAGGACGGATTAGCGGTCAGGATAGCTTTCAGGTTGAGTTTCCGCCGGAGGAGGATAAGTCCTCTATCCTTGGTGGCTTCATGAAGAAGTTCTACGCGAATAGGCGGGTCGTTCCGCAGGAAATTTACGTCGAGGAGAAGCCAGAAGACTACGAGACGATAGAGGAATGGTTGTCCGATCTCCGTTCCGGCCGGGTGGAGTTCGTGGTTCCTCTGAGAGGGCAGAAGAAGAGGGTTCTGGAAATGGCAAAGAGGAATGCCCGCTACGATCGGGATTCGATCGATGGTTCCGGGAAAGGGGGCCAAAAGAGCCCCGGGGAAAAAGGGGCGGAGGAGCTGAAGGAGGTCCTTGGTCTACCTGCCGCCCCGGCCAGGATCGAGGGTTACGATATTTCAAATATTTCGGGAACGGATTCCGTCGGCTCGATGGTGGTATTCGAGGACGGTCGGGCCAGCAAGGATATGTATCGGAGGTTTAAGTTAGAAGAAGAAGGGCCCGACGATTACGCGATGCTCAAACGGGTCCTCCGTAGGAGGTTCCTCCACGGCTCCGAATCGGATTCGGATAACGGCAAAGAAGCGGACGAGAGCTTCTCTCGCTTTCCCGACCTCATACTGATCGATGGAGGTAAAGGCCAGTTAAACGCTTCCAGGGAAGCTTTGAACTCGCTTAGTATGGGGGATATACCCGTGGTCGGACTTGCTAAGGAGTTCGAACGGGTCTTCCAGCCCGGCAGGGAGGAGCCCGTCGGTTTCGAGAAGAGTTCGGAGGGTTTGAAGCTGCTTCAGCGGGTAAGGGACGAAGCACACAGGTTCGCGGTGAGCTACCACCGGCGGTTGCGGCAGAAGCGGACGGTGCGGTCATCTCTTGACGCGATTGAAGGGGTCGGCCCGAAGCGAAAAAAAGCGTTGCTGCAGGCCTTTGATTCCGTCGAAGGCGTAAGTGAGGCTTCACTGGGGGAGCTAAAGGACGTTTCCGGATTACCCGAACCCGTTGCGGAAAGAATCAGGGATTTCTTCAAAGAGGACAAGTGAGGTCCTCCGGGTCAGCTGAAGTACTGGGAAATTCTGTTGGTAATCTTCTCCGATGCGTCGCCCTGACCGAAGGGGTTAGCTGCTTTCGCCATGTTCTCGTAGTAGTCGCGGTCTTCCAGTAGCTTGCCTGCCTCTTCAAATATTTTATCCTGATCCGTGCCGACGAGCTTTGCCGTTCCGGCTTCCACCGCTTCCGGTCTTTCCGTTCTCTCCCTCGCAACCAGAACCGGGAGTCCGAGTGCAGGCCCCTCTTCCTGAATACCGCCGGAATCCGTAATGATCAGGAAAGACTTGCTCATCAGACCGACGAAAGTGAGGTAATCGACCGGTTCTATCAGGTGGACTCTTTTCGTCTCGCTCAGGATACTCTCGACGGATTCACGTACTTTCGGGTTCAGGTGGACGGGGAAGACTACTTCTACATCGGGAAATTCCTCGACTATCCGCTTCAAACCCCGGCATATCCTCTCGATCCCGCCCTCCAGGCTCTCTCGCCGGTGAGCTGTAACGAGGATTAGCCTTTTCTCTCCGCGTTCGTAAGCAGAGGTACTGAAGGGGTAATCCGGTTCCAGATCGCCCTTTTGGATGGAGTCCGTTATGCCCTGTAGAGCGTCGATCACCGTATTACCCGTAACGGAGACCGAACCAGACGAGAAGCCTTCCTGAATTAGATTCTCTCTGGAGCGTTCGGTCGGGGCGAAGTGGAGATCGGACAGGGAGTCCGTCAGGCGACGGTTTATCTCTTCCGGAAAGGGGTCGGCTTTGTCCCCGCTCCTCAGACCCGCTTCCACGTGACCGACCGGTATCCGATGGTAAAAAGAAGTTAAAGCACCCACGAAAGCGGTCGTGGTGTCGCCCTGAACTACTACGAGGTCAGGTTGGGTAGATTGAAGTGTCCCGTCCAGTCCGTTTATGGCCCTGCTGGTTAGCCCGGAGAGGCTCTGAGATTCCTCCATGAGTCCGAGGTCGTAGTCGACGTTAATGTCGAATACCCTGAGTGGGCCTTCGAGCATCTCCAGGTGCTGTCCGGTGGAGCAAACCAGAGAATTGAACTCATCTCTGGAGGAAAATTCGTCCAGCAGGGGGGCCAGCTTGATTGCTTCCGGGCGAGTTCCGAATACTGTGAGCGTATTTATCATATCTCTAAAGGATATATCATGTGAAAGGTAGCTTCAATTCGGAGTTATCTCGCATACCGGGAGCCCGAAAGCCGGGAAAAAGTTCTTTTTTGCAATACTTGATACCGCGGTGTCAGGTTTTAAAAATAGATTGTCATGACCGAAAGAAAAAGATATCTGCGTAAACTGGCTCTCGTATCACTCTGCCTGGTGGTCGGCTTTTCGCTGACAGCCCTACCGAAAGAGGTGGCTATTACACCGCTGCTTGATACCCCTGAAAACAGAACCTATTACAACCATTTGGTTGAGGCCGTCAGGGAGGCAGAAGACCATATAGAAGTGATGATGGCTACGGCGGATCATTACCCGGAACACCCGGGAGGTATACAGAGCGAGCTTTTCGATGCCCTCGGCTCGGCGAGCGATCGAGGGGCTCAGGTCAGAGTAATGCTCGATGAAAGCAATTATTCCGAAGAGATTACGAAAACAAACCGGGAAACCGCAAGCGCCCTGAGGGAAAGGGGAGTAGAGGTAAAGTTGTACGATCCGGAAGTTACAAATCACGCCAAATTGGTCGTAGTCGACGGACGGATCGTCCTTCTGGGCTCAAGCAACTGGAACTATCCTACCTATACGGAGACCTATCAGAGCGGTATAAAGCTGGTTGATGAAAAAGTTGCCCTGTTCTACGGTAGAGTTTTCAGTTCACTGTGGAACGGGGAGCCGGAGCCCGAGGTAACGGTGCCACGATCACTTGGAGGGAAGGAAATAGTTCCCCTGGTAAGCATCGGCGAGAACCGCATGTACTACGAAGAGGCCATGGGGTTAATAAAAGAAGCGGAGGAGTCGATAGAGCTCGTAATCTTCAAAATTACCCGTTATCCGGAATTCCGCGATAGCAAATCCAATAAACTCCTCGCAGAACTGGTTGAGGCTCACGACCGCGGGGTAGAGGTAAGAATTATTCTGGACGTCAATACGTGGTCCGACGATATCAATCAGTCCAACCGGGAGACGGCTCTCTGGCTGCTCGGTCAGGGTGTAAGCAGGGTTGGCTTCGATACCATGTCAGCTACCACTCACAGCAAGGTTTTGGTCGTGGATGAAAAATCCGTACTGCTTGGTTCCACGAACTGGTCTTACTATTCCCTCTCGAAGAACCTGGAAGTCGACCTGTCGGTCCGGAATTCTTCCCGTGTTGGTGGTGCCTATACGAAGTACTTTGAAGAGCTCTGGGAAAGGGCGGACATACCGTCTCGGGAGGAGTTGAGCGGAGCCCTTCAATCCAATTGATATTCCCCGAGGACCGACTTCCCTCTTAATTGAAGGGCCATTATTTCTTTGACCGTGGAGAACTTCAATTTTTTCCCGCCGGTATCGGGTACCGCTTCATCTGTGACCCAGAAGCTGATTGCCTTTTCCGCCTGGGACTCGGTAATGTAGTTATCGGTATTTAAATCGATTTCTCCGGTTTCGACGTTCCAGCGGGATATTGCTATTTTGACCGGAAGGGTACTGATGGGATTGACCTCCTCTTCGCCCCGGATCGAAAGGGAGCTTCTGGACCAGCTCTCACTCAGTTCTCCATTTATCCGAGGGTTTTGCCCCGGGTCATCTATCGGAACCCTGACCCGGTAACGCATCTCGAATTCTTCCCCTGCCATAAGTGGTCTCTCGATGATCCACTGTCTTGTTTCAGCTTTGCTCACCAGCCCTGCTCGATTCTCCGGGACGAGTTCCCAGCTTTCCGGTATTCTCTCTTTTAGGCCAACCCCCATGAGCGTCCTGTTTGCGGGGGATAACGTCACCTTGATCCTGAATTCAACCACGTTTGCCTCGTCCCTGGCCAGCGGACTATCCGAACTCAAATAGAGCAACCCATCAGGCAGGTGCGTATCTATTTTTCGGGTGACTTCCAGGTCGGGAGATGCCGGTCGGCTGAGTTCCTCCGTGACCCCCACGCCTTTCTGGTGGTAGAGCAGGGCCTTACGGATAAAATCGAAAGTTAATTCTTCGTGGCCCAATGCGGAAAGATCGGTTCCGTTCTTCCAGGCTTTTATCGCTGCTTGCAGTTGTCCATCAGTGATTTCATCGGAAAGACTAAAGTCGAGTTCCTCTGATCTCGGATCGTAGTGAGCCAGAGAGAGCAAACCATCCGGAGATCGGGTCAACTGAATCCGTGAGTCACCCGTTACGGCCGAAGAGGTCTTCGGATTAGCACTGCTTGCTTCCCCGAACAGGTCTATTTCCCCTCTTGTCTCCGGACTTTCCGGGACCTGAACGGAAGGGGCGTGTAGTCTGTAAGTGATTTCCGCTGCCTCGCCCGGCTCGAGCTCCTTTTTCAATAACCACTGGTTGCTGGAGCTTTTCCACGCAGCTTCTCCACTATTCGGATAACTTACCTCCCAGCCCGAGGGAATTTCTTCATCCAGCCCAAGGCCGGAGATCGCCTGCCGGGCTTTTAACCTGACGGTAACTCGGACGGTCCCTCCAGGAGTAACCTTTCTTGATGAAAGCTCCCTGGTGGCTTCCAGAGGCTGTTTCACTACTTCAATTTTTTTCTCCCTGACTGTCTTTTTTCCAGTCCGGTCAGTTATTCGCAGCCTGACGTTGTACGTCCCTGAATCCTGAAAAGTCCTTTCCGAAACTGGATTGTGAGTAACGTAAGAGTAGTGGCCATCTCCGTCGAAGTCCCACCCGTACTGAACTATACCGTCAAAAGGGCTGGAGGTAGAGGAGGCGTCGAACCGTACAGCTTCCCCGACATATCCGGGTTGAGAGCACGAGAAATGCGGTTCAGGTGTCCGAGTATCCAGAACTCCGCTGAGTTTAATTTCAGCTTCCTCGTTCAGAGCGACCACTTTCGGCTCCTTCAGACTCCCGGAGACCATTCTGGCGTTGTTGACGTTTTCCAGTTCTTTCAGGTTGATGGTCAACTCGAAACCACCCGAGAGGCCTGAAATGATCGCGCCATCGGCAGAGCCGGGGTCCCAGTTCCAGAGAAATTCTCCCTCCGGTGGGGCAAAGCTATAACTGTCTTCGGGGTCCCTCTCCGGAGGATCGTCGTACAGAGAAACCCTGGAGCCGTTTGGAAGACCGGAGATTTCCATTCTGGCTCTTCCGCCCACGTGCGAACCCGGATTGCCCGCGACCACTATTAGTCCGATATTCCCGGAAGGTGACTCAAAAGGTATAAGGACCAGGCCCTCCGTGATTTCGAACCCCGTATTGGGGTTTCCGGCATAGTAGTTGTAAAAATCCCGGGCGGGTATATTGCCCCGGTATGGAGTAATTCGGGTGGACCTTATTTCTCCGTTGATTCTTTCCTCGACTATTACTTCACTTACGGAGTCTCCCCGGGCCGCCGGAATAAAGCCCGGACCAGCAACTAAAAGCAAGACCATTGAGACAAAGACCCCAGCATAGACACTATTGCAATAAAGCTTCAAGATGAGCCTCCGTAAGGTGATTTGGATTTTTGGTTGTTCTAGTTTAGGGGAAAAGGTAGATTTTCTGCAAGGAACTCCGGGATAGTGTAGAAGCAACTGTGGAAAATGAATTTATAGCTTTGGAACATAAAATGCTACACTATCGAATTCCGGCCGCCATAGTTGAAGTTTAAATAAGTTAATTTTTTGGTCAAATCTTCCTCTTTCTGTTTGGAAATTGGCCTGGCATTGACTAATGTATATTGGTATAATTTTTCTATATCGATATACATAATTAAGCCTAATAAGTATTTTTCTTCCTTTTAATAACGAGAAATAAGAGAGGTGAAGGAATATGTATAGCAGGAAGGTCCAGATCACCGGCGGTTCGACCTTCATGGTAACTCTACCAAAGGACTGGG
Organism: uncultured Thermotogae bacterium; assembly: GCA_964638365.1. Classification (GTDB taxonomy): domain Bacteria; phylum Bipolaricaulota; class Bipolaricaulia; order M55B111; family M55B111; genus JAGXLP01. The sequence goes on from CAZWZR010000019.1 coordinate 11,548, forward strand.
CGGAGGGTATAGGGCTGGAGCCGGGTACGGAAGTCAACATGGTGAGTATCAAGCCCAACACGATGGTTATGCAGCCTCAGACCAGACTGGAAGAAGAGGATAAGGTGGGCGAGCTGGGTATAGGGGATAAAGAGGGTGAAGCCCTCACGAGAAGTATAATTTCTCTCTATATAGCCGGATACGAGGTAATAAAGATTGAGGGTGAACAGATAACCTCGGAACAGAGAGGGACGATAAGGAGGACAACTCAGTCCCTGATCGGCCCGGAAATAGTCGAAGAGTCGTCGAATCAGATAATAATCCGAAACCTCTCCGACCTGTCGGAACTCTCCATAAACGAGACGCTTTCCCGGATTTATCAGATTTCTCGAACGATGTTCGAGGATACGATTCAGGCCATGCTCGAGAACAACAAGGAGCTTGCCCGGGACGTCGAAGATAGAGACGATGACGTGGACAGGCTTTTCCTGGCGCTATCCAGAAGATTCAGGGTCATGCTTTACACGATCGTCGAGAGGGACGGCAAGGAGGTCAATCGGGCCCGTTATTTTGACTACCAGACGGCGGCGAAACAGCTGGAAAGAATTGCCGACCACGCAAAGAAAATAGCCGGCATCTCTCCCGAACTCGAGGGGGGTTTACCGGACGAGGTCGCGGATGCCTTCAAAGAGACTTCCGTTGCCGCACTGAAGATCGTTGATAAATCGGTACGGTCTCTTACAGAACGAGATATCGAGCTTGCAAACGAGGCCCTGTCCCAGGGAGGAGACATCGAAAATAAACTGCTGGAGCTCGATAAATCCTTGAGGAGTCTCGAGCCACAGAAAGCGCAGTTGCTTGGGATCGTTTCCGATAGTATAGACCGCGTAAAAGAGTACGGGAACAACATAGCGGAGACCGCTTTAAACTCCTCCTGTCCGCTTCCCGGAGAGGGTTCCGACTGGGGTGCATGATCACCTATATAGCCCAGGAGCTGTTGCAAGTTTCGCCCCCTGTATCTTAACGTTAGACAATCCTAATTACCTTATATGGAGGTAAATACATGAGCGAAGAAGAAAGAAAGAGAGAAGATAACGAAGAAGAACAGGAAGCAAGCAGTGAAGAATCAGAGGAAAAAGACCTGGAAGACGCCCTCGATGAGATGAGTGGCGGCATGGGCGGAGGCGGCATGGGCGGTCTCGGCCAGATTATGAGCCAGATGGGTGGAATGGGTGGAGGAGGCATGGGTGGAAGATCCGGCCCGGACCCTCAGCTGCTTAAATCCATCCAGGAGCTGAAGAAGCAATTGAGCGACCTGGAAGAGAAGATAGACGAAATCAACGAAAAGCTTTAAGAAAGGTAGAATATAAAGAGCTGGTGGAGATGAGCGGATTCGAACCGCCGACCTCCGCGTTGCGAACGCGGCGCTCTCCCTGCTGAGCTACATCCCCGTAATTCAAGATCATTATAAGCGAAGGGTAATTTTCCCTCAAGCATCTTGGTCAATTTACTTCAGGCAGAAGACTGGAGCGTATATTGATAAAACCCGACTATAATGGTATAGTTTTGCGGGAGGGAGCAAAATGAGTGACTTAGTATATCTGGACAATGCTGCAACTACACCGGTGGCTGAATCCGTGGTGACAGAGATGTCGGAGTTTTTTCGAGAGAAGTTCGGAAACCCCTCCAGCCTTTACTCGTATGCTAACGTCGCAAGAACCGAGGGGCTGGAGGGCAGCAGGGAGAAGATAGCTGATTATCTCGGAGTCGATTCGGATGAAGTAGTATTTACATCAGGTGCGACGGAATCGGACAACCTGGCTATTAAAGGGGTAGGGTTAAACCTTGATCAGCCAGGTCACTTCGTTACTTCGGAGATCGAGCACCACGCCGTTCTCCATGCTTTTGAGTGGCTCGAGGACCAGGGTCACGAAGTAACTTACCTGGAAGTCGATCAGGACGGCCGGGTAAGCACCGATGATCTGGAGGAAGCACTCAGGGAAGACACCGCTCTCGTTTCAATCATGTACGCCAACAACGAGATAGGCACGGTAGAGCCGATCGCCGAACTTGCCGAAATAACCAGCGAGAACGATACCCTGTTTCACACCGATGCAGTTCAGGCTTTTGGCAAGTTTCCGCTTGAACTGGAAAACGTGGATTTACTTTCCGCCTCGGGGCATAAGATTTACGGTCCAAAAGGGGTAGGTTTTCTTTACCGGCGGAAGGGCCTAAAGCTGGAACCGCTGCTTCATGGTGGTGGTCACGAGGATGGCTTGCGCAGCGGCACGGAAAACGTGCCGAGTATAGCCGGCCTTGGCCGAGCTGTCGAGCTGGTTTACGAGGAAATGGAGGAAGAAAGATCACGCCAGAGAGCCTTACGGGATCGAATTATAGAAGAGACTTTGAAAATCCCCGATACGGTTCTAAACGGTCCGGAAGAAAACAGACTCTCCAACAATGCCAATTTTAGCTTTAAGGGCATTGAGGGTGAATCGATAGTTATGAAGCTGGACAATCGGGATATAGCTGCCAGTACTGGTTCGGCGTGTTCTTCACCCAGCCTGGAACCGAGCCACGTCCTCCTGGCAATAGGGCTTCCTCTGTCACTTGCCCACGGAAGCCTGCGGATTACTCTGGGCCGAGAAACGACTAAAGCGGACGTCGACCACCTGCTGGAAGTACTACCGAGCGTCGTCGAAGAGTTAAGACGAGCCTCCCCCCTGACCAATTGACCGTTTAATTTAACAACAAAGAGGTGTTAGCTATGTATTCGGACACTGTAATGGAACACTTCAATGACCCACATAACCAGCGAAAGATGGAGGATCCAGATGGAGTCGGAAAGGTCGGAAATGCCCTCTGTGGTGACGTAATGTGGCTATACATAAAGGTCGAAGAGGATGATAACGGGAACGAAATAATCGAGGATATTTCCTGGGAAACCTTTGGCTGTACTGCTGCTATTGCCACGTCTTCTATGGTAACTGATCTCGCACAGGGAGAAAGAGTTGAGGAAGCGATCGAGATCACCA
>CAZWZR010000020.1:0-14533 GCA_964638365.1 uncultured Thermotogae bacterium
CGAAAACGCTCGACAAAGGCCTTCCGAACCAGGTATACACCTTGAACATCGGCTTCCAGCAGTTCTTCGAGGGAGTCCGCCAGACCCTTTCCGCTTAATTCCATCCTGCCGACCTCGTCGAAGAAGACCAGGTCCGCCCGATCCATATCCCGGCGAAGAACCCGTTTTGCGAAGTCCAGCCCGCCCTCCTGAAGGTAAAAGCGTCCGACCTTTTCCTCTCCAGGTGGTTGTGACCTCAGAAAACCCTTCCGTTCGCCCGAAAAAAGATCGATCACGTCGTATCCGGCCGTGGTGCCGGAATCGATAACTCGAGGTGAGAGTATCCCTCCAATCCGGAAGCCTTCATCCTGAAGCTCTTCCAGGGCGTCCATGCAGGCGCTCGTCTTACCCGCCCCCACTTCACCTGATACGATTACCGGAAACTTATCCTCCCGGTTTACATGAACCAGGATGCGACGAAGAAGATCGTCAACCATAGCATCGACCCGGAAAAGAGGGCCTTGGGCTTCACCTTTGGGTAAATGTCAAACGGTAAAGCTCCGACCAGAACCCCACCTAGGCCGCCAGCAATGGCCGAGTAAGGTAAAGATGAGCTGGCAAACCCTAATAGACCGGAAACGGACGTCGCCCAGCCGGGAAACTTGGACCCAAGTTCGTTAATTACTACTTCCATCGGCGGAAAGAGAGCCAGGCCGGGTCCGGCAACAAGCCCGATAAAGACAAAAGAGTAAATGGCTCCTGCCCCGGCACCGATTCCCAGATACTTAGCGTATTTATGAACGGGAAGCCGGTAAATCGCAAAAGCAACTATCGTAAACCCGAGTCCCTGAGAAAGGATACCAAAAACGGGGTTTAAAACCGCCGGAGCGTTTAACGGGAGACTAAAAACAACTCCCGAGAATAGTTTCAACGGCGCAGCTATCATTGCCATGGCAAGGGGCATCCACGGTTTACCCGTCTTTTTCAGGGACCAGGCCATTAAACCGGTCGCAATTACTATCATGAATTTCCCGGGGACAGTAGGCGGCAGGACGTAATGGAGAAACCCGCCAACTAACGCCTCAACTGCACCCCAGAGAGCTCCAAACCACAACGTCAACAGCAAGAATTTTAAAGATAGTGTTTTAATTTCGCTCTGGTTATCTGCAAGTGAATCCAATCTCATCACCTCTACGAAAGTTTAGCCACTAAAGTAAGCTTATGCAATTTATCTTACGTCCTGGGGAGGAATCGGCTGGTTTACCTCCAGCACCCAATTGAGATATAGACCCGGGGAAAGTTATCGTACGCATAACCTGTTCGGCAAAGTTACAGAGAAAGGTTTCCGTTTGATCCCTCCAGGCTAGTAACCCCGATCGGGTGCTGGGTCTTGTTTTGGGGAAGGAAAAAATCCTTAAGAAGTTTTCTAAAAGCCCCGTACCTTGGGCGGGACTTTTAACTTGATTTTTACCCCGTCTTATCATTATTATGGGTTCGAATTTGTAAAGAGTTTTGGGCTCAATTTTTCTCTTTTTCAGGGTCGGGGGTTTAGATGAAATACTTTCTCGAAGGTGGCACGGTCTGGACGAACGACGAAGATTTAATCGAAGAAGCCACGCTGGTCATAGAAGGAAACGAGATTATCGAAGTCGGGAAGTCCTCGGAGGTCGAGGCTTCTCCCGAGAAGTCGGACCAGGTACTCGACTGCTCGGACAAACTAATAATACCTGGTATGGTCAATGCCCATACCCATCTCTACAGCACCCTCGCACGGGGGATGACGCTTGAGAATTATTCACCGGAAAATCTCTCCGACATTCTGACCGGGTTGTGGTGGAAACTTGACAGGAACTTGAACCGTGAAGCGATTAAGGCCAGTGCGCTGGCCGGCGGGATGGAACTGATAAAAAACGGAGTGACGACCATCTTCGATCACCATTCGAGCCCCAACCACGTAAATGATAGCCTTGGCCTAATCGAAGGTGAGGTAGCTGACAAACTGGGGCTGAGGAGTTCGCTCTGTTACGAAGTCACGGATAGAAACGGAAAAGAAGGGGCCGAGCAGGGGATACAGGAAAACATAAACTGGCTCAGTCGAGTATCAAATAGAGAGGATAGCCTGACGGCCGGACAGTTCGGCCTTCATGCTTCTTTTACGCTTTCCTCCGAGACGCTGGCGGAAGTTGCCGACTACCTCGAGGACCTTGATACCGGAATCCACATTCACCTGGCCGAAGGACGTGAGGATCAGGAGGACTCGCTGAATAACTATGGAACGCGCGTCGTAAACCGGCTCGACAACTTCGGCCTGCTGAACGACCATGCAATTCTCGCCCACGGCCTCCACCTCTCCGAACCGGAAAAGGAGATACTTCTCGACCGTCAACCCTTCCTCATAAATAATCCTCGCTCAAACATGAACAACGGCGCAGGGGTAGCGGACGTAAAGGGGCTGCTGGACAGGGGGTTAAAAGTCGGTCTCGGTAACGACGGTTTCGGATTTAACATGATAGACGAGTTCCGTGACGCCCTGCTGCTTCAAAAAATATATCACGGTTCGTCCAGTGCCATGGGGCTTAAGGACGTCAGTAGGATGGCTTTTGAAAACAACTACGACCTGGCCGAGCGGGCTTTCGGGGTCCAGCTCGGAAAGCTCCGCCCCGGCTACAGAGCCGATATAGCCGTTTTGGACTACCCGAGGCCGACACCACTAAAGGAGGAAAACTTCTTCGGTCATCTCTATTTTGGTCTGGGTGGCAATAACTACGACGTTGATACGGTCTTCGTAGATGGTTCTCCGGTCATGAGAAACTCCGAGATAATCGGCGTGGACGAAGAGGAAGCCTATCGGGAAGCAAGGAAAACGACTGAGAAACTGTGGGAGAGAATCGACAGTTAATCAGGTCCCGCTGACCGTACTCTGTTACCGACTATAAAATAAATGGTTACTGATATCGCCGTCAATAATCCGGTTTAAAATAGGAGGAGGAAATATGGATATATCCACGGAATTTGCAGGGTTGGAGCTAGACAACCCACTGATGCCGGCTGCTGGTCCCCTCACCGGTAGCCCGAATACAATCGAAAGAGTCGTCGATCAGGGCGTAGGAGGTCTTGTCACGAAAACGGTCTCCACGGAAGCGGCAGAAGTCCCGAAGCCGGCAATGGCCAGACTTGACAGCGGGGTCCTGAACTGTGAGAAGTGGGCCGAAGAACCACCTTCCAAATGGATAGAGGATTATTACCCGACAATCAGAGAAGAGTTCGACCTACCTACGATCGTAAGCCTCGGCTACGAGCCGGACCAGATCAGGGAACTGGTGCCGGAGATAGAACCCTTTGCAGACGCTTTTGAACTATCATCCCATTACCTCGGGCGGGATCCGGAACCGATAAAAAACATCGCGGGAGCCGCCACGGAATTGACTGACAAGCCGGTTTTCATCAAACTGTCTCCCCACGTACCCGATCTCGGGGAGTTCGCATCGGCCGCCGTTGAAGGTGGAGCAGCGGGTATAGTTGCCATCAACTCCGTCGGTCCCGGTCTGGAAATAGACTTAGAAGGTCTGGACTCTCCGCTGGGCAGCGAGGATGGATACGGCTGGCTTTCCGGACCACCGATCAAACCACTCGGGCTTCAGGCGGTAAACGAGATATATAATGCCGTTGACGTACCGGTCATTGGTGTCGGTGGGATAGCATCGGCTCGTGATCTCTTGCAGTTTATCGCAGCCGGAGCCTCGGGGACACAGATGCTTTCAACCGCCATCTCCAGTGGTGTCGAGAGCTATTCCGAGATAATAGAATCCCTACCGGACGAAATGGAGAAATTAGAATTTACAGATATATCCAGTTTAGTCGGTCAATACGATAACACCGGATAATACTACCTTAAAAAATGATTAACTCGGAACGAATCGAGAGACTAAACGATCGGAAGTCCGGAAGTGGAGACTACGTTCTCTACTGGATGCAGGCCTCCCAGCGAGCTAAAAACAACAAAGCCCTCCAGCTGGCAATAGAAAAGGCCAACAAGGAGAAGGTTCCTGTATTGACTTATTTCGGAGTTACGGACGACTTTCCCGAGGGGAATCTACGCCACTACCACTTTATGCTCGAAGGGTTGAAGGAAACCCTGAAGGGCTTGAGAGAAACAGGAATCAAGTCCGTAATCGCCCATCAATCCCCTCCGAAAGGCGCTATAGAACTTTCAGACAGGGCTACCTCAGTTATCGTGGACCGCGGCTACCTGCGCATAGAGAAGAGCTGGCGAAGTAAAGTAGCCGACGCCATCGACGTCGAATTAATTCAGGTCGAAGACAACGCAGTTGTACCAGTCGAGACGGCAAGCGATAAGGAAGAATACGCCGCCCGGACGATCCGACCCAAAATCAACGAGAAGCTAGACGAATTCCTGGAGGGTAAGGAGACTCCGGATCCGAAAACCTCTTCCCTGGACCTCGAAACGTCAATCGAAACCTCGGACCCGGAGGACCTGCTGGAGGACCTGGAGATAGATCGGAGCGTTAAACCAGTCTCTCGTTTCTCCGGGGGAACAGCTGAAGCAGAAGAGTTACTGGAAGATTTTATCGAAGACAAGCTGGAAGAATATCCTGACAAAAGCAGCGATCCCGGGGAGAATTACCTCTCCCACATGAGCCCGTACCTGCATTTCGGCCAGATTTCGCCGATCTATATAGCGAATAGGGTCCGCGAGGTAGGTGGTCCCGGGGTAGAAGACTACCTGGAACAGCTGATAGTCCGGCGTGAACTTAGCATAAACTTCGTCCACTACAACCAGGACTACGACGACTTCGGTTCGATCCTTCCCGATTGGGCTTTCGAGTCGCTGATGGAACACGAGGACGACGAGAGGGAATACCTCTACACGCTCGAGGAATTCGAAAACGCGGAAACCCATGACCCTTACTGGAACGCCGCCCAGAAGGAGATGAACCTGACGGGTAAAACCCACGGATACATGAGGATGTACTGGGGCAAGAAGATACTCGAGTGGACGCCAAATCCGGAGCGCGGCTACGAGATCACGCTTTACCTGAATAACAAATACGAACTCGACGGTCGCGATCCGAACGGGTTCACCGGCGTCGCCTGGTGCTACGGCAAACACGATCAGGGCTGGAAGGAGAGACCCGTCTTCGGGAAGACGAGGTATATGAACGCCAACGGGCTGGAGCGGAAGTTCGATATCCAGAGTTACGTAGATAAAATAAGCAAAATTGAAGAGGATTTGGTCGAAAATAATGGAGAGATAGAAACGTAAATAAGGGAGTTGAGTTCATGACTTACAGTTCGAGAGAACGAGTCCTGGCTGCCCTGAACCACGAGGAACCGGACAGGGTTCCGATCGTGATCGGGGCAAACAACACTACCGGGATCAAGATGGAAACCTACAGGGAGATAAAAGAGTTAATCGGGATCGAGGCGCCCAACCGATACCTATATCAGTGGCCGGAACTTGGGACGGCAAAGCTGGACGAGGAGACGATGGAGCGGCTCGGGGTCGACGTCCGCGGCGTCAGGGATCTGGAACCTGCTTCCGTTTTAGAAAGAAACCGCTCGAGAGAACCTCATACCCCCTACATAAGCTCGTGGGGGAGCGGCCAGGTTGAAACGGAACCCGGGGAATGGTTTCCCGGAGTTCACCCCCTTTCGGATGCCGATTCGGTCGGGGAAGTTGAAAACTACGACGGCTGGCCCGACATGACTGACCCGACTCGTGTCGCCCATGTAAAGGAACGGGCGAAGGAGCTAGCCGAGGAAGACAAGTACGCGATCATGGCCACGCCCTGGCTACTATTCCCGCTGGAGCGGGCCTTCGCCATGCAGGGAATGGACGTCTTCCTGCAGAACCTCGTTCGGAACAAGGATTTCGCCGTGGCCCTGCTGGAGAAGATAACGGAAAAGTGCAAGACCCTAATGGACTCTTTCTTGAAAGAAATCGACGGTAACGTCGATATAATAGGAATTGGCGACGACCTCGGCACCCAGGAAAGCCTCTTAATCTCGCCCAGAACTTACAGGGAAACTCTCAAGCCGATCCACGACGATTACATTAGCTTTATCAAGGAGCGAACGGACGCGGCAGTATTTTTCCACACGGACGGTGACGTATTTCCGCTGATAGACGATTTCATCGAGATCGGCGTTGACGTACTCAACCCGATCCAGACTTCCGCGGGCAAGATGGCAGACCTTACAAAATTAAATGAGGAATACGGAGACGAAATGGTCTTCTGTGGCGGAATAGATACCCAGGAAGTTCTCCCGAACGGCTCCCCCGAGGACGTCAGAAAAGAAGTAAAACGTGTAATTGAAGCCCTCGGCCCGGGCGGCGGTTACATGGTATCCGCTGTCCATACCATCATGGACGAAGTCCCGGCCGAAAACGTCCTGGCAATGGTCGACGCCGTCAGGGAATTCGGGGAATATCCTTTATAGTTATCAACCGCCCGGGTAGACCTTTTCCATCGGGCCTAATTAACCCAGCTCCCTTAATTTATCCACCGGATCGAAACCATCCGACCTTACTTCCTCCGGTTCTGGTAATTCGTCCTCGATCATGAGCTCTGACAGGGCTGCCATCTTCTGGTTGACGTTTACACCGGCTACGGCCAGGACCTGGCCGTCTTCGACGAAGTATCCGGTAAACCGTTTTTCGGAAATATCACCATCAAAAATTACCTCGTCCCAGGAATCCGCGTACCCTATATAGCGAAGGTAAATATCAAACTGGTTCGTCCAGAAGAGGGGGACCGATCGGTATTTTTCCATTGAGCCGGCCATGTTTTTTCCAGCGAGCCTACCCTGCTGGTTAGCCAGGCGCCAGTGCTCGACCCTCACCTCTTCGCCGGAACCCCAGTAGGGGAAAGAGGCAACGTCCCCGGCGGCATAGATATCTTCTTCTGCCTGCAGGTACTCGTCGACGGCAATCCCTCCGTCTTCGTTGAGCTCCACTGTATTCTCCAGAAAGCCGGTCGATGGACTTACCCCGACTCCAAGGACGAAAAAATCGGCTGCCAGCGTGCTGCCGTCCTGCAGCTCCAGTCTTTTCGCTTCACCATCGCCTTTAAACGAACTCACGCTCGAGTTCAGCTCGAAATTAATCCCTTTTTTCGAGTGCGTTTCCCTGTACATTCCCCCTATTTTTTGCCCAAGGACTTGCTCAAATGGGACTGAAGAAAGGGATACTACGGTAACGTCCAGGCCGCGTTCGTACAGACTAACGGCGGTCTCCATACCTATAAAGCTCGAACCAACGACCACGACTCGTGATCCCGTTTCGGCACTATTATTGATTTTCTCCAGATCAAGCGGGTTACGCAGGGTAAACACGTTGCTCAACTCCGTTCCCGGTACCGGTAGATCGTTCGGTTCCGAGCCCGTAGCGATCAAAAGCTTGTCGTAACCCAAGGCCCTGCCTCCTGCCAGGGATACCTGCTTTTGGTTCTTCTCAACCCCGACAACTTCAGTATCGGTTAAGATATCTATATCAACTTCTCCATAGAAATCCTCTGAACGCAGGGTTGGTACGCCTGTGAGGTTTTTAGCTATTCTGACCTTGCTCAACTGGGTTCTATCGTAGGGAAGGTACTCCTCCCTGGTAATCAGCTTTATCTCACCCTGAAAACCATTAGCTCTTAACGTCTCCGCAGCGGAAGCACCGGCAGCCCCGCCCCCCACTATCACGAAAGTGCGATCGTCTTCCTCGAGGTCCTTTTCAGCCATCTCCGGGGTAGTCTGACCCGTTGCGCCCTCGGGAACGCTAACTACCACCTCGCCTCCCTCTTCCCGCGCTTCGAATTTCGATAGGACATCAAGGCCTGGAGGTTCCTCCATATCGCCTGAGGCCACATCAAAACAAGCCTGATGCCAGGGACATCGGACTCTACCTTTGTGAATTACTCCGTCCGCAAGTGGAGCTCCGAAGTGAGTACATTCGCCTCCCACCGCGTAAAATTCACCCTCCAGCCTGACCAGGAGAACTTCCGCGTCTCCCACCTCCACCTGACGCATGTCTCCATCGTCCAGATCTTCTACGCCCGCAACTACTTTCTCCATAATAATTCACCTCTAAATATAGTATTTTCAAACTCCTATAGAAAACTCTCCTGCTAAAACCAGTTGGTTGGCACTCCATTGAAACCGTCAACTATAACACTCAAAGAACTGATTTCAACTCGAATCCTTTTTAATCTTGTGGGAATATCAATTTTAGTACAAGATTACTGCCAGGTTGACTGAAAACCCTGGTATATCTGGGTTAGCGTTCGGTCAAAAGTCAAGAACCCCGCCCCGAGAAAGGACGGGGTGAGTCGGATTTAACGACGATTAGTTTGACCGGTTTGGTTAAAGCTGACCTATGACTTATACCGATTGATCGGAGAGTTCAGCCAATTCATGCATGATAGAGCTGCTTTTCTCGTAAAGCTTCAGGTAAAGCTCGTAGTAGTCGTCGTAGATATCGGACTTATCACGATTCGGGGTGATAACCCTGTCCCGGGTAATCCAGCTTTCCACTTCAGCGTAATCCTCTATTACCCCTGTAGTGACGCCTGCCAACAAAGCATCACCAAATGGAGCGCCGACTCCCCCGGACGGGACTACGATCTCTCTGCCGGTAACGTCGGCAATTATCTGAGTCCACAGTTCGGATTTTGACACCCCGCCAACTACGCTGGTCTCGTTATTAAGAGGTATACCCACTCTCTCTCCTATCTCTATATTATGCCTCAGACTATAGGCAGCTGACTCCAGCAGGGCACGAAATACATGTGGCTTCGTGTGATATAGCGACAAACCGATTAAAGTTCCGCTCGCTTTCGGGTCCCAGATCGGCGACCGCTCTCCTTTGAAGTACGGCAGAGCGAGCAGTCCATCCGCACCGGGAGATATCTTTTCCGCCTGCGCGTCCAGCAATTCAAACGGACTCAGGTCAGTCTTATCCGCGGACTCTTCCTCTACCGAACCGAACTGCTCCTTAAACCAGTTGACCAGCGCCCCAGTGGTAGCTGAACCTCCCCAGGTATAGATCTTCTCTTCTGAATTCGCCACGTGTGGCATGGATACAAGCTCTTCCGTCAGACCTTCACCTTCGTGAATTATCCCCCAGCATGTAGAGGTACCCATCATCGCTACGTTGTCCCCCTCGGAGAAGGCTCCCGCGCTCAATGCCGACATGGGGGCATCAATGCCTCCGGCTATCACCGGGGTACCTTCAGCCAGGCCCGTTTTATCGGCCGCAGCGGAGGTTATCTTCCCCATCACGGAATCCGATGGAACTAACCTCTCCGGCATCATATCGACGGGTATCCCGAGGGCGTCACAGGCTTCCCTGGACCAGGACAAATCCTCCAGATCAAACACTCCGCCAATGTTACCGGCGGAGGAGTAGTCCACCGCGAGCTCACCGGTCAACTGACATTCCACGTAGTTAGAAGGTGGAACGAACTTATGGGTCTTTTCCCAGACGTCCGGCTTATTGTTTTTGAGCCAGAGCATCTTCGTGTAACCGTAGTAGGTATCAACGTAATTGCCGGTTATCTCGAAGAGTCGATCCAGATCCAGGTTTCTCTTTACCCAGTCCACTTCGTCAGTAGCCCGTCTGTCCATCCAGATCAGGCAGGGGTGTACCGGTTCCAACTCCTCGTCGACCGGCACTCCAGAGCCGCCGTAAAGCCCACTGACGGAAAGACCTTCAATCCTATTTGGGTCCACGTTCGAGCCTTCCAGCGCCGAGCGAATCGATTCATGCGTTGCTTCCACCCAAACATCCGGCCACTGCTGGGCCCAGGAAGGGTGAGGTTGTTCGGGCGAGTAGAAAGAAGACCCGGTGCCAACAACTGAACCGGAAGAATCTACTACCACTGTCTTCGTCCCTTGAGTTCCGATATCCGTGCCAACCAAGAACTCCTGTGCCATGTTTTACCTCCTATTGTCCGTAACCTTTCATGTACTTTTCGTTTAACCTCTTACCTTCTTCGGGTGAAAGCTCGGAGGGGTCGCCGCCGGATTCAGCCACGTAGGAAACTTTTGCGCTGTGTTCTATCGTCACCGCACCCTTGAGGGCATCACCCGGGCTCGGCCCCGCCGCAAAGACACCGTGCTGTTTCATCAAAATCCCCTTTACTTTGTCCCCTGCTGCCTTTGCGGAGAACTCCTCTCCGATGGCTTCGTTCCCCGGCGGTACGTAATCCGACACCGGGATACCGCTACCGAAGAGGTCCCCCTGTTCTGTCAGGTAAAGCGGAATTCCTCTACCCATAGCGGCGAATGCAGTTGCGTAGGTGGAATGCGTATGAACAATTCCACCGATTTCTTCCGTGCTGCGATAAATATGGAGGTGAGCGGAGGTATCGACGGATGGTTTCAGCTCCCCTTCCACGACTTCACCATCTATATCGACCACAACTAATTTCGACGGGGAAAGTTCTTCGTAAGCCACGCCACTCGGTTTGATGACGACGCGGTCGTCCTTCCTTCCACTGACGTTTCCGCTGGTCCCCATAACAAGATCGTTTTCCGGAAGGCCCATCAGCGCTTCGTAGACACCCTGTCTTACGTCTTCAAGCAAGTTTATCACCTTTTAAAATCCGTAAACTTTTCTAACCATAAAAAATATCTCCCAGAGCGTTTGAACTCAACCAAGCTCCTTCTTTACCGCCGATTCCCGGGTCCGAAAGTAACTAACCGTGTCATTGACTAGATCGTCCAATCTATCCTTGTCCGGCTTCCCGTGCATTGCGGGATACGGGTTGCCTCCCGGCCCCAGTGGTTCCGCGGTTGCATAAAGCTCTCCTTTCGAGTACCCTACCGCGTACAACGCCTTCAATAGAGCATCAAGGTCGAGCATCCCTTTTCCGAGAGCCCGGCGATTCGTGTCTGCCAGGTGCAAGTTAACCAGCCTGTCCCCGTATTCCAGTATGGTTTCCCCAATGTGACTTTCTTCCTGGGACATGTGATAGACGTCGCCGTTAATCCACTGAACGGCTGGGTGATCCAGACGCTCAATATATTCTTCCGCCTCGGCAAATGTATGAACTATACTCGTTTCCGCTGACCTTATCGGTTCTATTGCCCCCTTTATTCCCGCCGATTCCAGTTCATCAGCGACTTTCTCGAGGGTTTCAATCGACCTATCGATCTCGTATTCGTCCATTGGTTCGGACCTTCCCACTGCTGCTGGTACTATTAAGAGGTATTCGGCGTTGAGTTCGTGGCCGAGTTCAATATTCCGCTTCAGGTAATTTATCGCTTCCTGCCTTATTTCACCCTGGCTACTTGCCAGCTCGCTACTGGGCGAAAACATTCCGCAAATTCCCGACACTTCCAGATCGAATTCATCCAGGGCTTTCCGGACCTCCCGAACTTCGTAACCTAAATCGTCCCCGTACCGGTTCCCGTGGAGTTCTATATAATCTATTCCGGCTTCTTTCAGACGTCTGGCCGACTCGTAGAGGTCCTCCTGACCAAAACCCCAGTTGCTCCAGGAGAAGTTAATATCTCCATCCAGCAAACCCGGCTGTTTCTCTACTGCTTCCCGGGCGGCTTCGTCGATCTTCCTGTTCTTTATTTCAAAGTTCTGCAGGTTTTCCATACTCCCTCCTTGCAAATATTACTGTCAATCAACCTAGATCATTCACGGATCCTGTAGCTTGCCACTTCATCCGCCCCGTTGTTTGCGGAAAACACGATCTCGGAATCGGGGCGACTTAATACGGAAATTTGAGCCGGTCCGACTTCTCGATCGAGGACCAAATCTTCCTCCAGCTCCAGGGAATTTTCCTTTACCTTTAGGCAGATCAACTCTGCTTCTCCGTCGCGACTACCGGCTATTACCCTCGGCTCTCCAAGCACTTCACCGGCCCAGACTACATGGCCAAAGTTCAACGGATAAGTGGATTGCCGCTTCCAGTTTTCGTCTTCCATTCTATACAGTCCCAGCGTATCGCCGTGGAACGGTTCAATCGTTACTAACTCCGGCTCCCCATCGTTATCAAGGTCGGCCACGGAGACATCGCTGACTTCGTGATCAACTAATTTATCGGTCTTCCAGTCACCGGAAGCGCTGCCCGGAACGGAAATACTGAATATTCCTTCCTGTCCGGTTATCAAAATTGACCTGCTGCCGTTTATTTCAGTTACGTGCAGGCCGTGATTCTTGTGGACTCCGGAAAGAACTTCCTCCATTTCCGGACCTTCGTAAGGGTCCTCGGGGATTCTCCCCACGTAAGTCGCCCCCGACTCGGACCAATCCTCCGGGGAATCCTTGGCCGCCGCCAGCGAGGAAGCAATAAGAAAGGAGCTCCCGCCGACCCGGACCTCTTCGATCCGGTGAACGAAGGGCAAATCAAGAATTCTTTGTTTCTCCCAGTTGTCATCGGAGTTCTTTTGAACAAGCACAACTCCGGCTCCTTCGGACTGGAATACCGGGTAGAAACCTTCGATGGCAAGAAAACTATCGTCGATTTGAGAAAAAGATCTGACGTTCATGCAGCCACCGAGCTCACTCAGAATTGGTTCTTCCTCCGTCCACTCCGGTGGTGTAAACTTCAAAGGCCTTCCCCTGGTCTCCGGTCCGACCAGCAGACAGCTTTTGCCACCAATTTCGATCAACCCGGTTGCATACGCGTCATCCAGATCCGCTAGATGTTGTTTTTCCACTTCCATTTTTCGACCCTCCTTTTATGTTCAAGAAAAATTCTGACGGGTGATTTCGTCACAGGGAAAAATCAGGATCGATAAGATGCTTTCCAGTTAAAACTGGCAGGAAGCCCCAAGGGCGACTCCCTGCCAGGCATTGAGTGCCTAATCCGATTTGTAAAGAATTACAGGAAACTTGGGTACGGTATGTTCGGTTCGTCGGTAAATGAATCCTCTCCACCCTGGGGGTATTCATATCTCCCCTTGTCTTTGTGATCCGGATAAATAAACTTGCCCCCCACCTTCCAGATGAAGAGAGAGAAATCCTGCCTGTGGCTATTAAATTCATGAAGCATTTCGATCTCCCTGGGATCCACTACCTGATTGGACCATAGGTCATAGTGGTAAGGTATCAGCACCTCGGTATCGAGGTTTTGAGCAGCCCTCAGACAGTCGCAGGCAGTCATCTTATCCGTACTACCCGGCGGGTTCTTCCCATAAGAGGTAAATGCGACATCTATATCGTGATCCT
The DNA here is from genome assembly GCA_964638365.1 of uncultured Thermotogae bacterium. Taxonomy (GTDB): domain Bacteria; phylum Bipolaricaulota; class Bipolaricaulia; order M55B111; family M55B111; genus JAGXLP01. The sequence goes on from CAZWZR010000020.1 coordinate 13,175, forward strand.
TACCGTGCTTGAAGTAATGGTTCGAGAAGTGGGAATCGCCGCTGTGGTATACATTGCCACCCGGGGTTTTGATCAGATAGTTCACTGCTCTCTCGTCCATTTCGGGAGGCATCTCTCCCCGGAGGTCACCGGAAGGTGGTTTGGTGATCAGAGCCGTTCGGTCAAAAGACTTGAGTGCTTTTACCTCCACGTCCTTGATCGAAAAAGTGTCCCCCGGCTCCACGACTCTGGTCCTACCCTCAGGTACTCCCCAGTCTTCCCATTTGTCCACACAGAGCTGAGGTCCAATGAATGGAGCGTCAGTATTTTCACAAACAGCTGACGCGACGTACGGATCGATATGGTCGTCGTGAATATGCGTTGAAACTATCGCATCGATTTCCTGAATCGCAAAAGGGTCGATAACCATCGGAATTGCTCTCAAATTGGGAGGCAGATCTCTTCCCCCGGACATCCTGCTTATCTGGAAGTCTTCCCTTTCTTCAAAAGGTGGTTGTTGTTTGGTGGACCTGCCTCTTCCTGCCCAAAAATCAAAAGCAAGATTAGCATTACCGGGAGTTTTTAACCAGACCCCCGTACACCCTAGCCACCACATCGCCAGTTTGTTATCAGGAACGTTCTCTTCTTCAATTTCTTCGTTAAGCCACGTACCCCACTCGGGGAATACGTCGTGCAGCCAACGATCACGATCGATATCATCGATATTTGAACCCATAAAACCTCCTGTTATAACAAAATAATCTCAAAAGTAGTTCGGGCTTCAATGAAAATAATCTGCTTTAATTTACTTAAGCTTTATTAATCAACACCTAACCTTTCACTGCTCCAGCAGTCAAACCACGGATTATGCTTCGAGCTGAGAGAAAAGTAAATACGAATGCCGGCAGTGCTACTATTGTAGCCATGGCAGTGATCTCACCCCATTGGACACCTACTTGAGTTATCCGCTGTGAGATCGCTACCGGAAGAGTTCTCGTGGTGCGATCGGTTAGAACCAGGGCAAGTATGAATTCGTTCCACGAAATTCGAAAAACGAAGATGCTTGCGACGGCCAATCCCGGTTTTATGAGCGGCAACACGATCCGGAACAAGATCCCTAATTCGGAACACCCATCTATCACCGCGCTTTCCTCTATTTCAACCGGAATTTCATTCATAAATGACCGTAAAATCCATATAGTAAAAGATAGATTCAATGCTACGTAGGCAAAAATCAGTCCAGTTCTGCTCCCTGAAATTCCTAGGTTGAGCCAGAGGACGAAGAGTGGAACGATAAGCACTGCAGGCGGTATCATCCGCAATAGTAAAGTGACCGTCGAAACGGCTCGTTTCCCCATGAACTTGAATCTAACCAAAGCA
>CAZWZR010000021.1:0-14408 GCA_964638365.1 uncultured Thermotogae bacterium
GCTGGATCGGTCAGACATATGCGCCGCGTCGCTGGAATTTTCTCGGTTCGGTGCCTTTCCTTTGTCTGTCGCTAAAAATAAAGAAAGGGTGGAGAGCGAGGCCGCCCCCGGTTTTGTCGAACGGTTTCCCAAGCTAAATTTTTATTCACAAAGCGCTACACTATGCTGTCGGGTAAATGTTGGTTTTCTGCCTTTCTTTTATCTACAATTACAGGGTTATTTAATTCTGCACTTGACTAACGATAAGCTTTGAAAAAGACAAATTAAGGGGAAGGTTAAATGAGTCCTGAAAGCAGACTGTTCGAGGAAGAGGCAGAAAGCGAGCAGCTTGAGGTCACTGTGGAAAGCGTGGTCTATCAAAACGAGGACAATGGCTTTCGCGTCATTCGGGGGTCGAACCATAGCGGGGATGACCAGGTGACGGCAGTTGGAAAAATGCCCGAGGTCTATGAGGGCCAGGATCTGGTTCTGGAGGGAGAGTGGACACGTCACCGTAAATACGGAAGGCAGTTTCAGGTAAAGAAGTGCGAAGTCGACCAGCCGACTACTGAGAAAGGGGTAAAGAAATACCTGGCTTCCGGTCTAATTAAGGGAATCGGTGAGAAGTACGCCGAAAGGATAGTGGATCAATACGGGGAAGATACTCTGGAAATCATGGAGGAGAACCCGGAATACCTCCTGGAGATAGATGGAATAGGTAAAAAAAAGCTGGAAAAGATCAGGAAGAGCTGGAAGAAACAGAGCGAAATAAAGGACGTGATGGTTTCCCTCAAGAGCCACGACATCAGTACGGCCTACGGTCTCAAGATATATAAGGAGTATGGAGCTCAGGCTTCTACGGTGGTCGAGACGGATCCTTACAGGTTGGCGGCAGAAATTGACGGTATCGGTTTCAAAATAGCTGACCGGATAGCCGGAAAGGTCGGTATTGAGCTCGACGATTCTCAGCGTATCAGGGCGGGCTTGCGTTATACTCTGAACCAGGCCACGGACAACGGCCACGTCTTCCTGCCACGGAAGAAATTACTGGAAAAGGCAAGGGAAATACTGGAGGTAGAGCCGGAGCTGTTGCAAGAAGAGCTGGTTTCTCTTGTATCAAATGAAGAACTTGTCTCCGAGGAGGCCGGTTCCGGAGGTAGAAGTAGAGTTTATCTGCCCTCTATTTACCTCGTCGAGAGAGAACTGGCGAGGGGGCTGGTTAACCTGGACCGAGTTGGAGAAGAAACAGGGATATCCGATGATGACAGAATAAACGAGTTGATCGATAGCTACCAAATAAGCAGCGGGATAGATTACAACGAAGAGCAAAGGGAAGCGATTAGAAAAGCCCTGAGAGACAAGGTAACGGTTATTACAGGTGGGCCAGGGACCGGAAAGACCACGATCATAGAGGGTATAATAGACCTGATGGAGGAACTGAGCTGGGACGTGATTCTCTCAGCTCCTACGGGCAGAGCGGCCAAGCGGCTGGAAGAAACCACGGGACACGAGGCAAAAACGATTCATCGGACACTCGGTTTTAAGCCGACAAATGAATTCGAACACGACAGCGAGAACAAGCTTTCGGCGGACGGAATCGTTGTGGACGAACTCAGCATGGTGGATACCTGGTTACTCAACCACCTGGTTCAGGCTATCCCGGAAGGTACTCACCTCGTCCTGGTTGGTGATGCCGACCAGCTTCCGTCTATCGGCCCCGGAGACGTGATGAAGGATATCATAGATTCGGGCACCCTTGGAGTCCAGAAGCTCGAAAGGATTTATCGACAGTCGCGCCAGAGCGATATAGTGACCAATGCGCACAGGATAAACCGCGGAGAATACCCGGTGCTCGAGGACGGTGATACGGATTTCTTCTTTCAGAAAGAAGAAGAACCGGAAGAGGCTGCCGAGGAGATCATCCGACTGGTTTCGGAGGGCATTCCAGGGGAGTGGGATATGGACCCGATGGATGAGATCCAGGTACTCGCGCCCATGTACAAGGGGGAATGCGGTGTCAATCGATTGAACCAGGACCTCCAGGAAGAACTCAACCCGGGGGAAGAAGTGTTCGGCAAGAAAAGCGAATTCAGGATTGGTGACAAGGTAATGCAGACGGAAAACGACTACGAGAAAGGAGTATTCAACGGAGATATCGGCAGGATAACGGGTGCAGACGGAGCGGAGGGTGAACTCGAAGTCCGGTATCCTGAGTACGGTATTATTACTTATGAAAAGACAGAACTGGACGCACTTGAACTCGCCTACGCCATCACCATCCACAAGAGTCAGGGAAGCGAGTACGATGCAGTGGTACTCCCCATGATAAGTCAGCATTACGTCATGTTGAAGAGGAACCTCCTTTATACGGCCATAACCAGGTCCCGGAAGTTAGTGGTCGTCGTGGGGAGCAAGAAGGCGATGGGTATGGCTATAAATAACGATCAGGAAAACAGACGGTTTACCACCTTATCCCGCAGGTTGAGGGAAGAGATCGACGAACTGGAGGGTTTATAGATCCAGAATGAATCAGGAAGTTTTGACTGATGAGCGCTTGGAGGTCAAAACTGGAAGACTATTAAGAGAGGACGACCTTACTTTAGCGATCGCCGAATCCTGTACAGGTGGCTTGATAGCGGACAGGATTACAGACGTTCCCGGATCGTCCGATTACTTCGACCGCGGGGTAGTTTCTTATTCCAACCGGGCCAAGCGAGAACTGCTTGATGTAAAAGGTGATAGCCTGGAGAACCACGGTGCCGTTAGCGAGGTGGTTGCTGCGGAGATGGCGAAGGGAGTACGTACCAGTTCCGATACTGACATCGGTCTGTCCAGCACTGGAATTGCGGGACCGGGTGGAGGCACGGAAGAAAAGCCGGTTGGGCTGGTTTATCTGGGTCTATCTATTCGGGAAGGGAGTTACGTAAGGCAGGAGAATTTAGACGGGACCCGCCGTGAGAACAAGGAAGCCGTAGCAAGGATGGCCATGGAATTCTTGATAGAAAGACTTTTTTCCTGAAGTTGACGGATCCCATAGTTCTTTCGATGCTTTCGACAACGAGGGAGGAATTCAAAAAGGACCCGGACGCGTTCCGTAAACCTGAAGCCCGATCAGGGTTAATGAGTAGAAATAATACAGCTCTTATAGGCTTGAGAAGAGAAATATAAGGCTGGCCGCGCCAATCAGTCCGACGAAAGCGTAAGTACTCGGTTTAAACGGGTAAGAGTAGCCGCCACCTTCGTTTGACGTGACTCGGCTGAACCTCTCCGGGCATATGGAGTCGGAGTCAGCGGGAACGATATCGTTACCCGTACCTTCGACTTCCCCGAAGAACCCCTCTATTGGCCCGCTAAATCCACATTCCTTGCTGATTATCCCAAGGTTTACGCTGTCATTATAGCTCAAAACGTTTTTCGTCAGCCTCACGTTTGCAGAATCGTTCAGCAGCAATCCGCCTCCTCCGTTACTCTTAACCTGGCTTTCCTCCATTTCCAGGCGAGAAAAGTCGAGAAGTTTAATTCCGGGCCCCTGGTTGTTCGAAATCGTGCTAGAAAGGACGTTGATTTTTCCTGTGTCCTCCCCGATTATCCCCGTTTTGCTGGATTCCGAAATTTCCGTACCGATTACCGTCAGCTCCGAGCTGTCCGAGGTGACGAAACCCGTACCCGCCTCTCTGATCAAGCCATTGTGAGATACCAGCCTGGAAGAATTCCGGGTCGCCACGGCTTCTACCGCACCTCTTATTTCGACCCCTTTTAACTCAACCGCGGCGGAGTCAAGGCTTCGAAGCCCGCTGCCGGCTCCCCTTACTATACCGTCCTCAACGCTCAAGTTGGCCTTTCCTCTAACTAAAATTCCGGTATTTCCGGTTCCCTCTCCTGACGAGACTGTCAAATCCTTAAAAGTAACGGAGACGGAAGAAGGGCCGACCTGAACCGTTGGACGATCGTTTCTTGCGGGGTTAATTCTTACCCACCGGGAGCTCGTTCCGGCCAACGTTACCTCTTTGTCGATCCGCAGGTTTTCCTCGTAATTACCGTTCTGGACACGGATTGTATCCCCCGACTGCGAATCCCGAATTGCGTCTCCAATAGTATTATATTCGCAGTCGATCTCGCATACGCGGATGGTTTCGGAGGTCGCGGTAAGGGTTAGACCAAAGAAGGAAAGGATAAAAACAATAACAAGAGCCCGGTAGAACCTGCTGGTCGTTTTCACTGTCCGAAGCTACCTCCCTGAACCATTTTTAATAGTATACTGGACCTGGGTGGCTTAGCCAAACTCGAATGGTAAAGATCTGGAGACCTTCTGAACGGAATATGGGTTTTCCCGTTTAGTGGGGTTCGAGTTATTCTCAGGCCTTCTAAAAAGGAGAAACCTCTTCAACTTCCGGCCCCAGCAGGGAGTAATTTATTCTATCCCTGGTTAGCAGTTTATTCGCCACGTCCTTGATATCTTCCGGTGATACGGCTTCTATTTCCTCTATAACTTCGGAAACCGAAAGGAAGTCATCACCGTGTAAGGTCGTAATCCCAAGCCGACCCATCAGTGATCGGTTGTCCTCGAGTCCGAGGACCAGGTTGCCTTTTGTCTTTTTCTTTGCCCGTTCCAGTTCTCGCGGGCCTACGGGCTCCTCGATTAAGTTGTCTATCTCTTCCATCGTCAGTTCGATAAATTTATTCAAGTTTTGCGGGGCCATTGCCCCGTAAACGAGAAAGACTCCGGTATCGGTATAGTACTTCGAACTGGAGGTAACCTGGTAGGCCAAACCGTTTTCCTTGCGAACTTTACGGAATAAGCGTGAGCTCATCCCCTGGCCGAGGATCACGTTTAACATCTCGAGGGGATATCTATCTTCGTCTTTTTTGGCCAGACCCTCCACGCCGAGCACGCAGTGGAGCTGGTTGATATCACGCTGGTCCCTTTTGATGCTTCCGTTCGAGTTGCCCCTTTTCGGACTATTCGAATCGAGCTCGTTTTCCGTTAAATCGCCGGAGGCAAGTCCCCCGAGCGAACTTTCGGTTAGTGAGAAAAGCTCTTCGAAATCGAAATCACCGGCAGCCGTTATAATCATCTTGCCAGGTTTCTTGACCGATTCGTACCTCTTTTCGACTCTGTCTCTGGTTAACTCGGTTAGGGACTCCTCCGTCCCCCGGACGGGTTGTGACAACCCTGAATCTTCGCCCCAGATCGTTTCCCCCAGTAATCGTATGCTCTCTGACTGGTGGTCGTCGTGGGAGGACCTAATTTCTTCCAGGACTACGTCCTTTTCCAGCTTAAAGTCCTCCTGTCGAAATAACGGGTTGAGGGCGAGGTCGGTTAAAATATCCAACCCTTCGGCGAGTGATTCCGGGAGGAGCCGGAGCGATAGGAGAAGGTACTCTCTGCTGGTGCTGCCGTTGATGTGACCTCCCAGCCTATCCACGTCGCTCGTGATCCGGTAGGCGTTTCTGTTCTCCGTTCCTCGAAAGAGAAGGTGTTCGATAAGGTGAGTAATGCCGTTCTCTTTCGGTCGTTCATCCCGGCTGCCGGACTTGAACCAGAGCCCCAGTGAAACTGATTTGGACTGGGGCTCCTCCTGTCCTATTACCTCCAGATCGTTTGCCAGTTCTTTCCGGTAACAGCCGGGGAAAAGTTCCATATTGGTTTTTCCTTATTAGTCCTGAATTAACCTGAACTGGTACCTGTTCTGGTCGTCGATGTTGATTAGCTCGACAGTGACCCTGTCTCCCGGTTCGACGACTTCTTCTACTTTCTTGACGTAATCGCGGGAGAGTTCAGATATATGGATCAAACCGGTTTCTCCGCCATCCGTTTCGACGAAAGCACCGAAATCGGTAGTCTTCGTAATCTCGGCTTCGGTCTGATCCCCTACTTCCAGTTCCTCGTCCTCTGAATCTTCCGGAACTCGTTTGAGGTCAAGTCGACCCTGGTCGTCGTGGCCGATAACTTTTACGCGCATTTCCTCTCCCATACCGGTTACGTCCTCGACGTTATCGACGTATCCTTCGGCCAGTTCGGATATATGGACAAGCCCTTCGGACTTGTTCGGCAGCTCGACGAAAGCACCGAAGTCCTCCATGCGGACGACTTCACCGACGAATTCCTCACCGGGCTCGACTTCCCGGGTCATGTCTTCGATTATCTGTTTTGCCTCTTCGACTTTTTCACGGTCTACTCCAGAGAGCTTTACGGTTCCGTCGTCGTCGATATCTATTTCCGTTTCGTATTCCTCCGTTAGGTCACGTATCGTCCTGCCACCCGGACCTATAACGGTACCAATTTCGGACTCGTCGACCTTAAATACTTCCATGACCGGAGCGTGCTGAGAAACTTCTCCCCGGGGCTGTGAGATGGCGTCATCCATCCTGTCCAGTACTTTTAACCTGGCACTATGCGCTCTGCTCATCGCTTCACGCATGATCTCTTCGCCCACCCCACTGACCTTTACGTCCATCTGGAACGCCGTCACTCCGTCTCTGGTTCCGGCGACCTTGAAGTCCATGTCGCCAAAGTGGTCTTCCTGACCCATTATATCGGTTAAAATCCGATGGTCCCCTTCCTCTTCCATTAATCCTATTCCGATTCCAGCGACCGGTTTTTCTATCGGTACTCCGGAGTCCATTAACGCTAAGGATCCACTGCAAACGGTGGCCATGGAAGAAGAGCCGTTGGATTCCAGAATCTCCGAAACCACTCTTATTATGTAAGGAAACTCCTCTTCGTCCGGGAGAACCGGGCTAAGAGCTGTTTCAGCAAGGTGGCCGTGTCCCTTTTCCCTGCGGCCAGGACCGGACATATAACCGGCTTCGCCGACTGAGTAGGGCGGGAAGTTGTAATGTAGCATGAAGCGCTTGCTCCCTTCCGCGACCATCCCGTCAATTCTCTGTTCGTCCTGTTTGGTCGTTCCCAGCGTGGCCGTTCCCAGGCTCTGCGTCTCGCCTCTAGTAAAGAGACTGGAGCCATGTGCTCTTTCCAGTAATCCTACATCTACACTTATCGGTCGGATCTCGTCCGGATCTCGTCCGTCTATTCGAACTCCTTCTTTGACGGTCTTACGCCGGACGAACTTCTTGTATTCGTCATCAACTGCGTCTTCGATCCTCTTTACTTCGTCTTCGCTCCGTTCTTCTTCACCGAGGAGCTTGGACTTTATTTCTTCCTTTAACTTCTCGATCTTTTCTTCCCGTTCCAGCTTCTTCTCTATTCCGCTCAGACCGGGCAGGTGGTCTTCAGCTAATTCAGCTGCCTTTTTCTCCAGTTCGCCCTTTTCCTTCTCGAAGCTCCCTCTATCGGGTACCTCTGTATCCGCATATTCTAACTGGAAATCGACCAGTTTCTTGATTCTCTCATGAGCGAAGTTTACTGCGTCAACTACGTTATCTTCTTCTACTTCGTCCATTTCCCCTTCGACCATTGTGACGGATTCACCCGTACCAGCGACCACTATTTCCATATCGCCTTCTTCCTTTTGAGAAGAATCCGGGTTTAAGATAAATTCACCGTCGACTCGTCCAACTTCTACCCCGGCGATCGGTCCCATAAATGGTATGTCCGACAGGGTGAGGGCGGTTGATGCACCGATCATCCCTGCAACACCCGGAGAGTAATCTTCGCTGGCCGAGAGCACTGTGACTACTATATGGAGCTCGTCCATGTAATCGTCGGGAAATAAAGGTCGAATCGGCCGGTCTATCATCCGTGCGTTTAGAACTGCCTTATCCGACGGCCGCCCTTCCCGTTTTATGAAACCACCGGGGATCTTACCTCCGGCGTAGAACTTCTCTTCGTAATCGACACGAAGCGGGAAGTACGGTTTATCACTTTCACCGCCAGATGTCGCCGTAACTAATACCTGAGTATCTCCAAGACTGCATATTGCTGATCCATCGGCCTGTCGGGCCACTTTTCCTGATTCCAGCTCAAATTTACTTCCATCCAGCTCTGTTTCCATCTGTTTGTACATGTTTACACCTCAAAAACTATTTGCTTTCCTGTGATTGTTTTACTCTGATGTTCATTTCCTTTTTCAAACTGTCGTATTTTTCAGGTTTTTCTCTTTCCAGGTATTCCAGAAACGTTTTCCGTTTACCTACCATCTTTAACAGCCCCTGCCTTGAGTGATGATCAGCGGGGTGTTCTCTCAAATGTTCCGTCAAGTTCTTGATCTTTTCGGTCAATATAGCTACCTGAACGCCGGTCGATCCCGTGTCTTCGGAATGTTCACCGTACTTTTCAATTAACTCCTGCTTTTTCTCCTGCGTAATTGACATAGTTAAATCACTCCTATCCCCGAACCCCCAGGGCTTAAGCTCCGGGAGTTGGTTGGTTTATTTTTGGTTTTCTTTTACCTTTTCGTACTTTTCTCCGATCTCTCTCACTTTATTTATAACTTCGTTTTCGTCCACCGTCTGTATATCTCCGTTTTCCATTACTACTTCGCCATCTGCCATGACGAAATCCACTTCTCTACTTTTCCCCGAGTAAACCAGGTTTGAAACAGTATTGTATTCCGGAACCCAATACGGAAGGTCGCGTTTCAAGCCGATCAGGTCGGCTCGAGCACCCTCCTCTATTTTACCCAGTTCGGAAAAACCCAGTTGTTCCAGGTCGGCCGCAGTGGCGGTTTTCAGCGTTTCCCTTGCTGGCAGGGCGGTGGGGTCGTTCGATTCCAGTTTTGCCAAAAAAGTGGCCTGTCTCATTTCCTCGAAGAAGTCTAGATCGTTATTCGTCCCCGGACCGTCGGTTCCCAAGGTGACTTTTACTCCGTGTTGCTTCAGTTGATCGATCGGCGCGGCGCCGGAAGAGAGTTTCATATTGCTTGTCGGGTTATGGGCGACGACCACGTCGTTTTGCTTCAATAACTCCATGTCCCTCTCGTCCACGTGGACGCAGTGGGCGGCGAGCGTCGGATTTTCCAGAAGGCCCAACTCGGCCAGCCTTTCGACTGGAGATACTCCAAACCGCTCATAGGATTCCTCGACCTCTCCTGACGTTTCCGAAATGTGGGTATGTATCGGGAGGTCCCTGGCCCCGGAAAGCCTGGACACTTCCTCCAGTACCGAATCCCCACAGGTATAAGGGGCGTGGGGGCTCAAGGCCACGTTAATCCGACCGTCCGCAGCTCCATCCCATTCATCCGCCAGGTCCAGTGCATGCTTCAGCTCTTTTTCCCCTGATTCGTCCAGCTCCTCGGCTATAAGGCCGTAAGATATCAACCCCCTGATACCAGTTTCTTCGATTGCTTTTGCCGTCTGGTCCATGTTGAAGTACATATCGGCGACGGCCGTGGTTCCCGAATGGATCGCCTCGACGAGAGCCAGCTTGGAAGCCCAGTATACGTCTTCAGGAGTCAGTTCCTCTTCCGCTGGCCAGATCCAGTCCTTTAGCCATTCGTCCAGCCCCACGTCGTCTTTGTAACCCCTAAACAGGGTCATTCCCATGTGTGCATGGGCATTGACGAAGCCCGGGAGTAGTAGCCTGCCCTTACCGTCTATCGTCCTGTCAGGCTCGAACACCTCATTATCCACAGTTTCACTGGTGATTTCTTCAATCTCGCCGTCCTTAACTAAGATGGTCGAATCGGACCTCAGTGAAGGTTCGCTCGGGGATAAAATATCGAAATTTTTCAGAAGAGTTTTCATAAGATGGCGGGTTTATATTTTAATGAAAGAATTTACGATAGTATTTTTTGCCTCGTTTTCTCTGTTACACATTTATTCTACTTTCTGACTTACTTTAATCGTTTTTACCTTGCTTAATTAATTTAGACTGATAGGATTATACGCCATGAAGTGGCGCTCTGCAATTACCCTTGCTAAAACGGAGGAAATATTGAAATCGGATCATAAATAACCCAGGCTTTCCATTCTCTCCGCGATCTCCTCGTTTTTCTCGGCCCCGGTGGAGTCTCCGTAAAAGTTATCCGGCTTGTAGTATTCCGGTTCGGCGGAAGATATCTCTCCGATGACTTCTCCGTCCATCTGTTCCGGTATTTTGAAACCATTGAGGTTTAAAATCGTCGGAGCGAGATCCATAATCGAAGCGTCCCTCTCCGTTTTTTCGATTCCCTTTCCGTAAGCCATTAGAATCCCGTCCCTCCTGTGGTGGCCCGGGTGGAGTTTCCCGCTGAAGACTCTCGAGTTGAAGAACATTATAGCGCCGTAGCCAACGATAGAACCGTGACAGCCCGAACCCTCGAGGGGGTTGAACAGGATATCCGGTGCTCCTTCTATATAAGGTCCGGAATAGAGATCTTCCTTGGGTTTGACCCACTCCGCCAGTTTCTTACTGGAGCCCGGGACTTTTATCTTCCTGAGCCTCTCCATTATCTCTCTCCTCAGGTCGTGGTAATCGTCCTTGCTGACTATCCCTGAGTCTTCTCGATCGGAGAAGTTGAGGCGGATGTGGCCAATGTGGGACCGCGAGTACGCGGCGGTTCTATTCCAGTCTATGTCCTGAGCCGATAGGAACAGAGCATTAATAGCGTCGTTGGTCGACAGACCCGTGATCGGGTTGTCAACTATATTAAGCTTCTTTGCAATCGGGTAAATGATCTCGCCGATCGGCTGGGTGTTTTGTTCGGTAAAACCAAGTTTTGCCAGACCTTTTCTGATCCTTGTTCCCGGGCTCTTTCCCAGTTCCAGGTAGCCTTCGCTCTCCAGCCAGGTATTGATATTAAAAGTGTGGGTCAGTGGACCGAACCCGTGGTCCGATAGTACTATAAATGCTGAGTCGTCCGGTGCGAAATCGAGCAGTTTTCCGAGTTCCCTGTCTACTTCTTTAAATACTTCCAACCGTGGGTCCCATTCGTCGGTGACTTCGTCCCAGAGAAAATGTTGGACCTGATCCGTGGCGAAAAAATGAACCATCATCGTCTCGTCGTCCTCGTTATCGAAGTATTCCCTGTAGAGATACCTTGTCGCTTTTCCCCTGTCCCTGACTGCCTTGTTTAAGTTGTGAACCCAGGACTTCGGGTCCTTTCCCTTCATGAATGGCTCCGGCAAGTACTTGTAATCCGGCACCTCTTCGTAGAGCTCTTTTTCCAGGCTTTTTGGATGAGATCGCTGGTTGGCTCCCGATGGGGTGAGAAATCCTGGCACGACGAATCCATTTACTTCCTCCGGAGGGTAGGTGACGGGAACCGAAAGAAGACCGACCTTTCCTCCGGAAGAGCTTATCTGGCTCCATACGGAACGCGTCTTAATGGATTTCCTGTTTATTACCTTTCCCTTATACGAATCTCTGAGATCGAGCCATGTGTAAATTCCGTGTTTCCCCGGGTTGACTCCGGTGTGAAAAGAAGACCAAGCCGGTCCTGTTAATGGGGGAAAGGTGCTTTCCAGATTCCCGGAAAGACCCTGATTGCGGATCTTTTCTAGGTTTTCGAGCTCGCCTTCGTCGATCCATTTGTTTACCAGAGCCGGGCTCGCCCCGTCCAGTGCGATAAGAAACGTAGTCATAATTCCTCCTGATCAAAGCTCTTAATTGTCTGAATGATTACCTGTATCTCCTCAACGACGGTTTCAAAGGTAACCGAGGTTTTTTAATTTGTCCCTCGATCCTTCTTCCTGATTTCTTTTTTGTTTCCTTCTGTAAAACCCCTCGGCCCTGTGATATTCCGGCTCCTCCGGCGCGATTTCCCTAATTACTTCGCCATCCATTTGCTCCGGAACGGGCAGCGAAAATAAATTCAGAAGTGTCGGGGCTATGTCCGTTATTTTGGCATCTCTTTCTCCGGAAGTTATTGAGGGCCCAGAAGCATAAAGAATTCCATTTTGTCGGTGATGGCCCGGATCAAACGCCGAGTTAACTTCAAAAACGTTTGGGGAAGCAAACATAACCGCACCGTAACCTGCTGTGTTATTCGGTAAAGGATTGAACAGTATGTCTGGTGCGTTTTCTACGAATGGCCCCTTGTAAACTTCCTCTTTTGGCTTAACCCAGTCTACCATTTTTTTCTGGGTATCGGGTAATTTTACCCGTTCTAGTTTATCGATTATTTCTCTTCTTGTCTTCATATAACCGTCATCGACCGTTCCCTGGCTTTCTCTCCCTTTTTTATTTATTCTAATATGCCCAATATCCGAACGAGAATAGGCCTTAGTATCCCCCCAACTCACGTCTTTATACGATAGAAACAATCTACTTAGCAACCCATCCGTTAGCGGATCAGTCGTAAAATTATCAATTAAGTTCAATTTCCGGGCTACCGGGTAAATCATATCTCCCAGAGGTTTTAGTTGTTCCTGAGTGAGGCCAACACTGGAAAGCTTTCTCTTGAGAGTGGAGATAGTGTTTTTTTGAAAGTCGAGATAACCCTGCTGCTGTAGCCAGTTATTGACGTTAAAGATACTATCAATAGGACCGAAGCCGTGGTCGGAAATTGCTAGGAACGTTGAGTCTGCCGGGGCAACCTCCATTAATTTACCTATTTGCCTGTCAGTTTCCTTGAATATTTCTAATTTTGGGTCCCAGTTATCCTGATCGTAATCCCATAGTTTATGCTGGACTGTATCCGTCGAGTAAAAATGAACCATAAAAGCCGAGCTGTCCTCCGACAGAAAGTTCTTGTAAAGGAATTTCGCTGCATCCCCTCTGGATCGAATGCTGCTTTTTAGTTTCTTTACCCAGCTTTGCGCTGACAGGGAAGGGTTGAAGTACGGAGGAGTGAACTCGAAATCCGAGACTTCGTTAAACAAGGCTTCTTCCAGGGGTTCCGGATAAGTACGTGTTTCCACGTCATCAGGAGATAAGAAGCCAGGTACTACAAAACCATTTACCTTTTCAGGGGGGAAAGTTAGTGGCAGGGACACCAAACCCACTTTGCCTCCCTGGTGGCTTATGTGGTTCCAGACTGTCCGGGTTTTTATGGATTTCCTGCTTACTGCTTTTCCCCTGTAGGACTCCGACAAATCAAGCCAGTTGTAAACTCCATGTTTGCCGGGGTTAACTCCCGTCTGAAAAGAAGCCCAGGCAGGTCCGGTTATTGGTGGGAAAGTTGATTCTAGCTTACCATATACCCCGTCACGCTTAATCTTTTTCAAGTGGGGTAAGTGACCTTGTCTGATCCATTCATCAATAAGATCAGGGCTGGCACCATCCAGGCCGAAGATAAAGGTGTTCACCTGAAGTCCTTTCCGTGTTCATCCACGGTCTTTTCTGCCCTCTGAAGCCAAACTATATTAAAGTAGTTGATAGCGCTGTCGATAAAGAACTGTATTCCTTCTTCCTGCAATCTTCTGGAAGAAGTTTCCACTATCATGTCTTCGTTGTAAACTATTTTACCATGCTCTTTGAGCCGTTGAGATAGTTCTACCTCGTTTGCATCCTGAACGGAGAGGTCAAAGCCACCGACCTCCATAAAGGCTTCTCTCTCTACCGCCATGTTAAAACCACTAAAGTGTGGTTTCCCAAGCCAGTAATTAACTTTGAGGAAGGCGGGAAAGCCCAATTTTGCCAGCCAGTGGTAAAACCCCTCGGCATCGTGGAACCAGGCGGGACCATAAGCCCCGATTACATCCGGTTCCGAGAAGGATTTATTGATTTCGGCTAACCAGTTGGAGGGAATCTTCGTGTCCGCGTCCGTTACGGCAATTATCGGGTTATCTGCCGACTCAAATCCGGTTTGCAATGCCCGAGTGGCTCCCTTTTCAGGTTCGGACACCACTTCCACTCCATAATCTTCGGCAATTTCCGCCGTATCGTCCTCGCTGGCATTGTCCACGACTACGATTTCGTATTCTCCTTCGTAATTCTGCTCTTTTAGACCTTTTAGCGGTAGCTGAATCCAGTTCTCTTCGTTATAGGCAGGAATTACTACGGATATCTCTCTTAAGTTATCCATGATGGGATATTATAGTAGATTGGCATAACGGCAAAAAGGTCCATTTAGCTGCAATGACTTTACGCAAGTGGAATTGGCTCAAATTTTCGATTTGAAGATCTCCAGGGCGTCCGAGACGGCAACGTCCATATCGAGGTATTCATAGGTGGCCAGGCGGCCGGCGAAGATGGTGTCCGTTCTCTTAGCTTCCTCACGGTATTGGTCGGCTAATTCCTCCGCTTCTTCGTTGAAGACCGGGTAGTAAGGCTCCTTTTCCGCACTTGACCCTTTGGGGTATTCTTTCAGGATCGTCGTTTTCCCGGACTCCTGTCCCGTCATATGTTTAAACTCAGTAACTCGAGTGAAATCGTAATTGTTCGGGTAATTTACGACCGCGCTGGGCTGGTATTGTTCTCGATTGTAAGTTTCGAATTCCATTTCCAGGGACCGATAGGGTAATTTTCCGTATTTGTAGTCAAAATAATAATCAATAGGGCCGGTGTATATCATCCTGCCAAAACTTATTTCATCGACCATTTCCTTGTAATCCAAGCCGAGTAGAAGCTTTATATTTGGGTGATCAAGCATATTTCTTACCATGGC